>JASHWA010000385.1 GCA_030044325.1 Bryobacteraceae bacterium | reverse complement strand
TTTGGCTCAAGCTGGCCCTGCGCGCCACCCCCACACAACTCTAGGAGGTTGCTGAAAAACTCCAGCTACCCCCGCCCTCACGGGCAGGGCTGTTCCTGAAATCGTTGAATCGCCGTGGGCCATACAGCCCTGGCCGTCAGGCCGGGGGTTCGCCGAGGAGTTTTTCAGCAACCTCCTAAGACTCAGGAGGGTGTAATGAAGTTCGCACTTTGTGCCTGTCTCCTCATGCCGATGCTGAGCTTCGCGCAAACAGGAATTGACTTGAAAAAAGAGGAGGCCGCGATCCGCAACCTCATCGCGCACCCGGATCAGATCAAGACTACCAATGACGCGATTCTTTGGAGCGGCGCTGAACCGCGGCCAAGCGTCGGGTCGCAAAGAACCCCGCCGTTTACCGAAGCGCAGGTCGAAAAGCGGCGGAATGTGAAACGTTCCGTCGCCGAAATCAAGCGCATTGACATTGCTTCGTCGGGGGACTTGGCGTACGAGTATGCCACCGGCACGCTCGACTTCGATCTCGATGTGACGCCTCCACGGCACCGAACCATCCAGCGGGCTTGGCTTTCTGTCTGGAAAAAAGTAAACGGCGAATGGCGCATCGCGGCGCAGTTTTCACGACCGCTCGACGAGCCGTTCGTCATACCGCGGGCGCAATAACCCGCCGAGGCTCCGGGAGTCCGGCATCACTAAAAATAACGCTTCCTGGCCAGGAAGTATCAATTTTCCGAATATTCTCAATAATTTCCGAGGTGGTGTAGAAGAACACCGCTTTACGCTTCAGATCGCGCGCATCGAGCTCGGCGTCGGTGGCGAGGCCTGCGTCGACGGCTTCAAGGTCGAGCCCTTCCGCCGGAGTCGCCTGGGTGCGATAGGTGGGCTGAGCGGTCTGGAGGTCGTGCCCGCCCTGGGGGCGTGACACGCGTCTACGGTAACTGTCCGTGATATATTTTCTCGGTTGATCTCCCCGATGGAGCCGCTCTGAGACGGCACAGCATCATGGAAACGCGCTTAGCGCTGGCGCTCGCCGCCGCCCGAACCGCGGTATGCGGCTGGCGCGCCGAGCATCAGTCCATCACCATCGATGAGGCGCATACGTTCAATTACTACGTAGCCGGGCCGTGGTCGAATTTCTATGCGCGATATATTCCTCACAATCACGTTTTGTATTCGTTCGCCGCGCGAGCTTCGGTCGCGGTCTTCGGTACCTCCGAGGTTGCGCTCCGGCTGCCCTCCGTGATCGCGGGATTTTTTCTGGTGCTCGGAACTTTTCGCGTGCTCGAGATGGTGAACTCGCGCGCGCTTCGATGGGCCGCGCTGATCGCGCTGAGCCTGAATCCGCTGCTGCTCGATTTTACCGTCGCCGCGCGCGGCTATGGTCTGGGACTGGCGTTCCTGGTTTGGGCGATCGACGCCAGCATGCGTGGCCGCGATCGAATGTGCGGAATTTTGCTTGGACTGGCGGTTTCAGCGCAGTTGTCAATGGCAGTTCCGGCGATGGCATTGGTGGTAAGCATGGCGCTCATCTCGCGGAGATTCCGGTCTGCCGCTCGCGCGCTTGGGCCTGCCGCCGCAGTTGCGATGGCGATTTGCGTAATCCCCCTGCGCCACGCCGATCCCCACAGCTTCAGCGGCGGGGCCGGCTATGCGACGCTGCGCGAGTCTATCTATAGTCTCGTGCTTCCGTCTACGACCAACCGCGAGGGATTATTCATCAGCGCACACACGCCCGGGGTTTACTCCGAAATCGCGGTGGTGCTGCTTATCGCGGCTTTCATCGCGGCCGAGACCATCCGGGATCTGGTGCGGAGGCCCGACCGGCGGATTTTGGCGCCGGTGGCGCTTCTGATCAGCGCGATCTCGCTGGTGGCCGCGCGGCATCTCGCGCAGTTCGCCTATCCCGGCGATCGCACCGGGTTGTTCCTAATTCTTCTTTTCGGCCTTTCCTGGGCGATTTGCTGCGACGCGGTGAAGGTCCGCTGGCTCCGCGGCGTGAATCTCGTTTTGGCGGGTGCGCTGACGGTCCAATTCGCGTTGCAGTTCGAACCACGCTGGTTCAGCCGCTGGAAATTCGACATGGATACGCGACGCGTCGCGCTCATGATCCAGCAGGAATGCGCGGGCAAACCCGCCGACAGCGTGTCGGTGAGCGCGGTGTGGATCCATCGCCAGTCGCTCGAATATTATCGGCAGGTCCTGCCCATTCCGGCGCTCCGGCCTGTCGCGGGAGTGGCCCCACCCAGCGGCGCCGATCCGCCACCGATGAGCGGCTACGATTTTTATGTGCTGAACCCCGGCGTGCACGATCCGCGGCCCGATGCGGCACATTTTCGCGTTCTGTTTTCGAGTCCCGATTCCGGAATTATCCTAGCGGTCCCGCGCTGACTAAGGCCGTTCCGTCAGATTCAGATTCGCGATACCGATGCCGGTGAGGCGGCCGCGGAGGGGGCGCAGCGTTCGGTTCGGGAAATGGTGTCCCGGGTTTGTGAGCGCAGACGGAGTGCGGCTGTGGGCGTTGGGGGCAGCCGGGGTTCCGGCTCTTGTCGGCCGTACGTTTCCGGCTGCCCGGTGAATCGAGAAGCTACTAACGGCAGGATCGGAACCGCATACATTAGCGGCCCCCTGTTAAGCTCCGTTTTCGAAACGCTCCTCTCCGGATCGCGCCCGGCACTTTCTATCGCACCGGGCCGTGTGGCTGTATTGAATCGCGACTCTCACGCAGATTCTCCCGTCGACGCCATGCTACGAGCTGGCGCCGCTAGCCCTTCTCACGGGGCTCCGGGAGTCCGGTATCACTAAAATCAACGCTTCCTGGCCAGGAAGTTATTTCACCCGATTTCAGTTTAACAGGGGGTATGCAAGGGATTTTTCGGAAATGATTGAGAATATTCGGAAAATTGGTTGTGAATGGCGGGATTGGGTTCGTTTTTTCATTTGGGCCGTGTCTTCATCAGGAGCCAGGAATCAGGAATCCGGATTCAGTTCAAGTGCCCGTGGGTTCGTTTTTGCGGTTTTGGGCGGCGGCGGCGCACTTTTATGCCAGGGCCGTCACCAGGCGGTTGGCGATGAATGCGAAGGCGTAGGCGAAGAGGGTCATATAGGCGAATTGCGCCGCCGGCCATTTCCAGCCGCCGGTTTCCCGGCGCACCACCGCGATGGTCGACATGCACTGCATGGCGAAGGCGAAAAAGACCAGCAGCGCGGCCGCGCCGCCAGGCGAGAGGTCCTTGCGCAGCGCCTGCTGCAGGTCTTTCGAATGCTCGAGGTCGCTGCCTTCCATTCCATAAATCGTCCCCAGCGTCCCCACGATCACTTCCCGCGCAGCAAGCGAGCTGATCAGCCCGATTCCGATCTTCCAGTTGAAACCCAGCGGCCGGATGGCGGGCTCGACGGCATGGCCGATCCCGGCTTCGAAGCTGTGATCGAGAGACGGCGGTTTTCCGTGGGAGAGCGGCACATTGCCGAGCACCCAGATGACGACGGCGACCGCGAGAATCACGGTTCCGGCGCGCTGCAAAAACACTTTGGAGCGATCGAGCAGGCGGAGGGAAAGCGAGCGCACGGTGGGCCAGCGATAGGGCGGCATTTCGAGCATAAACGACGATCGCGTGCTCTTGAGCACGGTCGATTTGAGCAGTTTGGCCGTGGTGATCGCCGCCAGAAATCCGGCCAGATACAAGCCGAGCAGCGCTAAAACCTGGAAGTGCGGCGCGATGAACGCGGCGATGATCAGCGTGTACACCGGCAGCCGCGCCGAGCACGTCATGAACGGCGCAATCAGGATGGTGGCGATGCGGTCGCGCTTGTTTTCGATGGTGCGCGTGGCCATGATCGCCGGAACCGCGCAGGCGTAAGCGGAAAGCAGGGGAATGAAACTTTTTCCCTGGAGACCGATGCGGGCCATGGTGCGGTCGGCGATTAAAGCGGCGCGGGCGAGATAGCCGGAATCCTCGAGAATTCCGATAAACAGGAACAGAAACAAAATCTGCGGCAGGAACTGCACCACGCTTCCGACGCCTTTCCATACGCCGTTGATCAGCAGGGAGCGGAACGCGTTGTCCGGCAGCAGATGCTGGATCCATAGCCCGGAGTAGTCGATGGCGTGGTCGATCAAATCCTGAATCGGCTTGGCGCCGGCGAAGATGGTCTCGAAAACGCCGACGACCACCAGCAGGAACACCAGCGGTCCGAAAATTTTGTTGAGAAAAATCGAGTCCAGGCGGCGCGTCCACAAGGGCGGCGCGGGCGCGTGATACTTGGCCTTGCTTCCGGCGTTGGCGGCCCAGGCGCGGCACTTGGGAATGTCCTGGATGACGGGCAGCTCCATCAGCGGTTTTTGCTGGGGAGCGGCGCTGTGCGTGGTTCCGGCGAGGAATTGAAAAACTTTGTCGACTCCTTCGCCTTTCGCCGCGCTCACCAGCGCGACAGGCGCGCCGAGCTGCATCGCCAGCTCGGCCGAATCGATCTTGCCGCCGCCACGGCCGAGATCGTCGGCCATATTCAAAATGACCAGCGTCGGCAGCCCGAGCGAAAGCACGGGCGCGGCGAGCACCAGGTGGCGGCCGAGGTTGGTGGAATCGAGAATCAGCAGAACCGCGTCCGGTTTGGGCAGGTCCTTCATCCGGCCGGTGAGCACGTCGTGGGTGACGCGCTCGTCTTCGGTGCGCGGATTGAGGCTGTAAACGCCGGGCAGATCGACCACGAAAACTTCGCGGTCGTCCTCGAGCTTCACGCGCCCCATGCGATGCTCGACGGTGACGCCGGGAAAATTGGCGACCTTCTGACGGAGCCCGGTGAGCCGGTTGAACATGGTCGATTTGCCGGAGTTGGGCGGTCCGACGATGGCCACGATCTGGCGCCGTGCGCCGCTCAAGCCGCCGGGCGGCGGCATCGTCATGGTTGCCGCAGGGCAGCCGTGGCAATCGCTCATGCGAATCCTAGCGCAAAATCAGCCGAATTGCGGTCTCACGCCGCAGCGCGACTTCCGAGCCGTCCACGCGGAACACCCGCGGATCGCCCCCTGGAGCGGAATGTGCAGGAGTGACCTTGTGGCCGGGAAGAAAACCCATTTCCATGAGCCGCCGCGCTTCTTCTTCGGGAACTTCGAGGCGGTCCAAAATGCCGGATTCACCGCGTCTGAGTTCGTGCAGGTTCCTGGCGGGCGTTGACCTCGCGTGCGCCGCTTTCGCCTTCCTTTTGAAACTCATTTGCAGATCGAACCCCAGTGTCCAGTATTGGGCCTTCCAAGTCAAGGTCTGACGCCTCCAAGCGTGCCACAACTGGTTTGCATCTGGAAGCCCAAACCCGAAACTTTGGAAATCCACTCTGATCATACATCATATCGGACCGAAGCGGTCGGGTTTTACTGCGAAGGTGGGTTTCCTGGCGCTGAACGGTCGCGTGCGATGGCGCAATGGGCCCAAATCGAGAGGGAGTAGGGATTCAGATTTCCTGTTTGGGGTAGCGTTTGCGCAACCAGACGGCGAAAGTTTCGGGCGCGGGCATGGTGGAGAGGCGGCCCTGGCGGACCAGGGCCCAGTCGTCGAAATGGCCGCTGTGCTTGATTTGGGCGAGAGTAGTGGGCGGATCGAGGCGCGCGACGAACTGCAAATCGGCCACCGCGGACTTGGGATTTTTGGGGTCGGTGCGTCCGGCGGAAGCGACTTTGGCGATGCCGACGACGCCGGGATCGGCTCCGCTGTGATAAATAAAGACGCGGTCGCCGGGGCGCATGGCGAGGATGGCGCGCACGGCTTGGGGATTTCTGACGCCGTCCCAAAGGGTGTTTCGTTCACGTTCCAGATCGCCGATCGAATAAGTTTCCGGGTCGGTTTTGGCTAAGAAGTAGCTCATTTAGGTCTCCTGATCCAGCCGGGTTCCGGTACTGCAGTTACTTTACACGTTTCGGCAAATCCTGTTTGATCGATGATAGCAGTGTTGTCGCGTATATAAGTTGATAGAAGGGACGGAGCTGTGACGTGAAGTTTATGGGTTGGCGTAGTATAATGAGGCATTTGCCGAAAAAGCTGCCGTACTGGGGCGGTGCGATGACAAGGAGTTGGATGTGGAGAGAAAAAGTCTAGCCGTACTGGCTGCGCTTGCGATGTTTTGTTGCGGTGTGGTAACGGCTCAAACGGCCGCGACGAACAGCAATCCGGCTGTTGTGGAGAAGCCGCCGGAGGCGCCCAAGGTTCCTTCCGTGTTGCCGGCGGATACGACGGCGCTGCCGCTCGATCCCAAGACGTACGTGATCGGGCCGGAAGACATCCTGAACATTAAAGTGTGGCGCGAGGATCAGTTCAGCGGCGCGAAGGGAGTGCGTCCGGACGGCAAGATCACGATGCCGCTGGTGGGGGACGTGCAGGCGGGGGGACTGACGCCGGCGCGGCTGT
The DNA here is from genome assembly GCA_030044325.1 of Bryobacteraceae bacterium. Classification (GTDB taxonomy): domain Bacteria; phylum Acidobacteriota; class Terriglobia; order Bryobacterales; family Bryobacteraceae; genus Palsa-187. The sequence continues at coordinate 5,617 of JASHWA010000385.1, read as the reverse complement.
CGGCGCAACTCAAGGAGGCGCTGCAGAGCTTCATAAAAGATCCCGAGATCGAAGTGGACGTGATTCAGGTGAACAGCAAGAGCTACAACATCGACGGAGGAGTCACGCGGCCGGGGCGGTATCCGCTGGTGACCACCAAGACGGTGTTCGAGGCGATCAACGACGCCGGCGGCTTCCGCGAGTTCGCCAACAAGAAGAACATCGTAGTTCTGCGCGCCGACGGGCAACGGCTGAAATTCAACTACAAAAGCTGGGTGGATAACGGGCCCAAAGACAAGAAAAACGTCAACATCGTTTTGCAAAATGGGGATACGATTTTAGTCAAGGAATAAGTCGGAGGAGGTTTCAAGACAAGCGCGATGCAACCGAACGAGGGAGTGAGCGTTTCCCGGCGTGCGCTGGACGTGGAAGATTACATCGACATTCTGCGCCGGCACAAAGGCTGGATTTTCGGACCTTTTTTGTTGTGCGTGGTGGCGAGCGTGGTGGGGGTGTACCTGTGGCCGGACAGTTATGACTCGACGGCGATCGTGAAAATCACGCCGCAGCAGATTCCGGACAGCATGGTGCAGAGCTCGCTCAACCAGCGCATGTACGACCGGATTCAATCCATGCAGCAGTCGATTGAAAGCCGCGCGGTGTTGACCACGATGATCAACAATTTCGGTCTGTACCAGCGCGAGCGCAACCGCGAGCCGCTCGACGACGTGATCGACGCGATGAAGAAACAGATCAAGATCGCGATGATCCAAAGCCAGGATTCGAGCGTCCGGAGCATCCCGGCGTTCGCGGTGACGTTCTCCTACGAGGACCGGCACAAGGCGCAGCAGGTGGTGCAGGACCTGGTGTCGCGTTTCATCGACGAAAACGTGCGGTACTCGTCGAGCGCGACAACGGAGACGACGCAGTTCATGAAGGACGCGGTGGACCAGGCCAAGAAATCGCTGGACGAGGTGGAAAGCAAGCTGGCGGATTTCCGGGCGGCGCACAACGGGCAGTTGCCGGACCAGATGCAATCCAATATGCAGTCGCTCACGGCGGTGCAATCGCAGGTGGCGGTGTACGAATCGCAGATCAACCGGGCCAACGAGGAGAAGCTGGGGCTGGAGAACGAGCTGCGCATTCTTGAGGGGCAGGTGGCGGAGCTGAAGAAGATGACGCCCGCGCAGGATTCCGCGGCGATGGCGCATCGCAACGATGAGCTGAACGAAGCCGAGCGGGAGGTGCAGAACATCGAGGACGCGCTGCGGGTTCTGCGCCAGCGCTACAGCGAGACCTATCCGGACGTGAAGGCGGCGGAAGGCCGTCTCAAGATCGCGCAGGACAAGCGCGACGCGCTGCTCAAGAAAGACGCCGACACCCAGAAAAAAGACGATCAGAAGAAGGCCGACGGCACGGCGCCGAAAGCGTTGAGCCCGGGGGTGCAGCGCGAGATTCGGGACAAGGAAGCGACCGCGTCGCAGGTGCAGGCGGCGATCGAGGCGAAGAACCTGGAAATCGACGCCGCCAGCAAATCGATCAAGCGCGCGGGGGACATGATCAAGCTGTTAACGGCGCACATCGACAGCGTGCCGCTGGGCGAGAAGGAATACGACGATCTGCTGCGCGACCAGGCGGTGCGGAAGGAAGAATACGTGGAGCTGCAGGGGCGGCTCGAAAAGGCGCAGCTCTCGCAGGAGATGCAGTACCGCAACCAGGGCGAGCGGCTGGAGATTGTGGATCCTCCCAGTCTGCCGCTGACTCCCAGCCAGCCCAACCGGCCGCTGGTGATCGCGATCGGATCGGGACTGGGACTGATCCTGGGGCTGGTGGTGGCGGGGGCGCGGGAGATGAAGGACACGGCGCTCAAGAATCTGAAAGACGTGCGGGCGTACACGCAGATGGCGATTCTGGGCAGCATTCCGCTGCTGGAGAACGATTTCGTGGTGCGGCGGCGGAAGCGGCTGGCATGGCTGGGATGGACCACGGCGTGCCTTGCCGCGGTGGTGATCATGTCGGGGTCGATCGTGTATTATTTCACTACGAAGGAATAGGCGGAGGAAGCGAGATGAGCCGAGTACATGATGCGTTGCGCCGGGCCGAACAGGCCGGGCTGTTATCTCCGCCGGTGAGCCGTCCCGGGGGAACGGAAGCGCGCGCGGGGACCATGATGGCGGATGCGGGTCCCAACATGGCGGGGCTGCTCGAACAGGTGCAGGAGATTCCGTTCCGGCTGGCGCCGGATTCGCTGCTGATCGACGTGACGCGGCCGCACGAGGCGCCCATGGAAGAATTCCGGGCGCTGCGCACGCGGCTGAATCACATGAAGAGTCTTCAGCCGATCCACAACGTGGTGGTGACCAGCCCGTCGCCGGCAGAAGGCAAGTCGCTTTCGGCGGCGAACCTGGCGCTGGCGGAGGCGCACCTGGCGGGGAACATGACGCTGCTGGCGGATTTCGATTTCCGGCGGCCGATCGTGCATTCGCTGTTTCAGACGGAGCGCAGTCCGGGAATCACGGATTATCTGTTGGGGAAGATTCCGCTGCACCAGACGCTGCGGAAGCTGGCCGGGACCAATCTGTACATCATGCCGGCGGGCGAGGCGGTGATCAATCCGCTGGAGCTGTTGAACCTGCGGGAAGTGAAGCTGATGCTGGACCGGCTGCCGTCGCTATTCAGCTGGATCATTCTGGACAGCCCGCCGCTGCTGTTCGCGGCCGACGCGAACCTGCTTTCGACGCTGTGCCACGGGACGCTGCTGGTGGTGCGCATCGGGCACACCACCATCGATTCGGTGACACGGGCGATGCAATCGCTGTGCAACAACAATGTGCTGGGGATCGTGGTGAACGCGGCGCGGCGCGGCGAGCTGTACAGCAAGTACACGTATTATCACTCGTATTACACGCCCAAGGATCGGGAGCCGCACGAGGAAGACGAAGCGGAAACGGGCGAAGCCGAAAAGCCGGCCGAGCCGGTTGCGGCGTCTGCGGCTGTCGAGAAGCCGCCGGAAGCGTAGCTCAAAAAATACAACGCGCGGGGCACGTTTCGGGGCGGTCGTGCGTCTATACCGGTAACCCGGAGCACGCTCTGACAAATTAAACTGGAACAAACGGGCGGGAGCGGGCGAATTTTTTGTGACTTGATTCGCTCGAAAGGAGACCGATGAAATTCGCATTGCCATTGGCTGCCCTGGTCCTTTGCGCCTTTGCCCGCGCGCAGACCGGGGAGCCGAGATTCGAAGTCGCCTCGATCAAGCCGAATCATTCGGGAGGGAGCCGGATGGGGATCGCGACGGAGCCGGGCGGGCGATTCGTGGCCACGAACGCGAACGTCAAGTCGCTGATCACGATGGCTTACGAGCTGAAAGAGGGTCAGGTGACCGGACTTCCGGGCTGGGCCGATTCGGACCGCTACGATATCGTCGCGAAGCCGGAGTCGGGCTCGGGATGGACGTTTACGGATGTTCGGGCGATGCTGCGCGCGCTGCTCGAGGAACGCTTCGGGCTCGCGCTGCACAAGGAAACGAAAGAGCTTCCGATTTATGCGCTGGTGGTGGCGAGGAACGGTCCCAGGCTCGCGGCTTCGAAGGGCAACGCCGATTTCGACGATCCCAAGGCGCGCACTCCGGAGACTGGGCGCGGGCCAGGAAGGCAGATGGTCCGCGGAGGACGCGGGGAAATCAGCGCGCAAAACGTGACTGTCGGGATGATCGCGGATCAGCTTGCCGGGATTGTCGGCCGCAACGTGATCGACGAGACGGGGCTGACGGGGAACTACGATTTCGATTTGAAATACACGCCGGAGATGGGCGAAGGTCCGCCGGTGGCCGGCGTTCCGGAGAGCGCGAAGCCCGAATCGGCGCAGGACGCGGCGCCGTCGATTTTCGTGGCGGTGCAGGAGCAGCTTGGGTTGAAACTGGAAGCGCAAAAGGGTCCCGTGGACGTTTACGTGATCGATCGGGTGGAGAAGCCGTCTGAGAATTAAGATGCGACTCGGCGTGCTCGCGCTCGTCTCGATTCTGCCGCTCAGCGCGACGGACCAGCGCGGCATGGTCACCTTCGGCGGGCTGCCACTGCCGGGGGCGACGGTGACGGCGGCGCAGGGCGAGAAGAAAATCGTGACGAGCACGGATGCGCAGGGGGCGTATTCGCTGGATCTGGCGGATGGGGATTGGACGATCCGGGTGGAGATGCAGTTGTTCGCGCCGGTGACGCGGGAGGTGAAGGTGGCGGCGGGGGCTGCGCAAGAAAGTTTCGAGATGCAGCTTCTGCCGATGGATCAGATCCGCCGGCAGGCGACGCTGGTGCTTGCGCCGCGGCCCGCCCCGAATCCGGCGGCAGCGCCGGCGCCGTCGAGCGAGCCGGCGAAAAAAGAGGAGAAAAAAGAGCAGGCGCCGCCGCTCGAACCGAATCCGGATTCGAGTCAGGACGCCTCCGACAATTTTCTGATCAACGGAAGCCAGAACAACGGAGCGGCGTCGCCGTTTGCGCAATCGGCGGCGTTCGGGAACAACCGGCGCAATCTGCGCGGGCTGTACAACGGGATGTTCGGGTTCACGTTCGATAACTCAGCGCTGGATGCGCGGCCGTTTTCACTCACCGGGCAGGACACGCCCAAGCCTTCCTACGATCAGTTCAAGGGGCTGGCGACGTTCGGAGGCCCGTTGCGGATTCCGCACCTGATCAACAACGGCCCGATGTTTTTTATCGCGTATCAATGGAGCCGGAACAATGCCGATACCAACCAGACCGGGCTGGCGCCGACGGCGGCCGAACGGGCGGGGAATTTTTCGGCGCTGGCGGCGGCGATTTTCGATCCAAAATCCGGCGCGCCGTTTCCCGGCAACCAGATTCCGCTGACGCGCATCAGTCCGCAGGCGCTGGCGCTGCTGAATCTGTACCCGCTGCCGAATTTCACGGGGAGCAGCGGGTATAACTACCAGATTCCGTCGCTCGCGGCGCAGCACGTGGACGCGCTGCAATCGCGCCTGAACAAGCTGATCAACTCGAAAAACCAGATTTCGGGACTGTTCGCATTCCAGAGCTCGCGGCAGAACAATTCCAATCCGAATATTTTTAATTTTCTGGATACGACCGATGTTTTGGGGCTGAATTCGAATATAACGTGGCGCAACACGCTGGCGCCGCGTTTGTTCGGGACGCTCACGCTCGAATACAGCCGGTACTCGACGACGGCGCGGCCGTTTTTTGAGAATCGCGAAAATATTTCGGGTGAGGCGGGCATCAGCGGGAACGATCAGTCGCCGGCCTATTGGGGTCCTCCGAGTTTGACCTTCGCCGACGGGACCACGGCGCTATCCGACGGGCAGGCCGCGGTGAATCACAATCAGACCGCGGGTGCGGGCTACAGCCTGTACTGGTCGCGGAGCCGGCACAATTTCACTTTCGGAGGGGATGTGAAGCGGCAGCAGTTCAACTCGCTTTCCGAGCAGAATCCGCGGGGATCGCTGACGTTTACGGGCGCGGCGTCGGGCGATGCGTTCGCCGATTTCATGCTGGGCGCGCCGGATACGAGCGCGGTTGCGTTCGGCAATGCGGACAAATATTTTCGCGACGGGCTGTATGATGCGTATTTCACGGACGACTGGCGCGTGAGTCCGGAGCTTACGATCAAC
>JASHWA010000384.1 GCA_030044325.1 Bryobacteraceae bacterium | reverse complement strand
GCTGAACAGCATGCTGAGCGCGCTGCGAGGCGGCGAGCCGATGTATTACCTGCTGTACTGCGCGCTGATCATGTTCTTCTGCTTCTTTTACGTCTCGATCATTTTCAATCCCAACGAAGCGGCGGACAACATGCGCAAGTACGGTGGATTTATCCCCGGAATCCGGCCGGGCAAGAATACGGCCGATTACATGAACCGCATTCTGACGCGTATCACCGTGGTCGGCGGATTGTACCTGTCGATCCTCTCGGTGATTCCGATGGTCATGATCATGGGCATCAAGCTCCAGCATCTGCCGCTCGCGGGCACCTTCATCGACGCGCACTTTCCGCGCTGGCTGCTGGACGGTCTGAACGTCAACTTTTATTTCGGGGGAACGTCGCTGCTGATTGTGGTGGGGGTGGCGATGGACACGGTGAACCAGATCGAAGCGCAGTTGATCATGCGGCATTACGAAGGGTTCACGCCGCGCGCTGGCAGGATTCGAGGACGGCGCAGCAGCATCTGACGGCACATTCTTGGGATATTCTTGGAAACGGGGGAGCTTCATCAGAAAAGTTGAATGAACAGCCGGCCCTGCCTGATTTTGTTCGGTCCGCCGGGTTCGGGGAAGGGGACGCAAGCCAAGCTGCTGCGGCAGGCCCTAGGCATGGCCCATATCTCGACCGGAGATATGTTGCGTGAGCGGGTCGCCTCAGGTGACCAACTTGGTCAAGCGGTCGCGGGGATCATGCAATCAGGTGGTCTGGTTCCCGATGAGCTGGTCAATCGCATGGTCGACGACCGGATCGCGCAACCGGATGCCGCCAACGGATTCATTCTCGATGGTTATCCGCGGACGGTCGCGCAGGCGCGGCTGCTCGATTGCGTCCTGAGGACGCAGCATATCCGGGCGGTGGTGGTGCATTTAAAAGTCGACTATAATGTAATTATCGCCCGCCTGTCCGGCCGCCGGCAGTGCCCGAATTGCGGTGCGCTGTACAGTTTGTCGCCCAACTCACCGGCGGTTTCGGAAGTCTGCGACTACGATGGCTCAAAGCTGATCGTGCGGGACGATGATCGTGAAGAAGTGGTGGTTCAAAGATTGAAGGCGTACGATTCGCAAACCGCTCCTGTGCTCGAATTTTTGCGCGGGGCGGGTTATCCGTGTTACGACGTGCAGGGAGAAGGCCGGCCGCCCCAGGCGATCGCGCGGGAAATTGAGGAATTGATCGGAAAGGAATTTGCGTCCGGTAGCGGACAGGCATGATCGTGCGAAAGAACATGGCGGAACTGGAAAAAATGCGCGCCGCCGGTCTGCTCGTCTGGAAAATTCTGGACAAGCTGAAAGGGATGGTGCACGAGGGCGCCACCACCTACGAGCTTGAGGTGGAAGCCGAAAAAATGATGAACGATGCCGGCGCGCGCCCGGCATTCAAGGGTTATCAGACGGCCGCGGCCGGAAATTCGAAGTTCCCGTTTGTGCTGTGCACCTCGGTGAACGACGAAATCGTACACGGGATGCCGTCGCAGAAGCGGGTCTTAAAGTCGGGCGATATCGTGTCGATCGATACCGGCGTGCAGTTGAACGGATATTACGGCGATTCGGCGTTGACGGTTCCTGTGGGCGAGATTTCGGAGGAGACCCAGAAGCTTTTAGAAGTGACGCGGGAATCGCTCGAGCTGGCGATCGATAAGGCGCGCGCCGGAAACCGGCTGTTCGACATCTGCGGGACGGTCGAGCGGCACGTCACGGCGAGCGGATTTACGGTGGTCCGCGAGTTCGTCGGCCACGGCATCGGAACGCACATGCACGAAGAGCCGCAGATACCGAATTACGTCGACCGGAAGAACGAAAACCCGCGTTTGAAAGAAGGAATGGTGCTGGCGATTGAGCCGATGGTGAACGCGGGCAAGGCGGGAACGCGGGTGCGGCCGGATCGCTGGACCGCGGTGACCGAGGACGGAAAATACTCAGCGCATTTCGAGCATACGGTGGCGATTACGTCGAACGGTCCATGGGTTTTGACAAGGCCGTGACAGTGGCCGGCGGTCAGCGGCCAGTAGCCAGTGTCGAGGCGACGGTGGTGGAATTGATGCCGAGCGCGAAGGTTCGGCTGAAGTTGGATAACGAAGATCTGGTTTTGGCGCACGCGGCGGGCAGCGGCGCGGTAAATTTCGTGAGATTGCGTCCGGGTGACCGGGTTCGGGTGGAGTTAGCGCCCAATGACCGGACTCGAGGCAGGATCGTCGAATTGGTGAAGAAAGGAAGCTGACCACTGGCCACCGGGCCGTGGACACTGGTTTTATGAAAGTACGGGCGTCGGTCAAGAAAATGTGCGACAAATGCAAGATCGTGCATCGCCAGGGGGTGGTGCGCGTCATCTGCACCAATCCCAAGCACAAGCAGAGGCAAGGATGAGCGCACAGCAAAGCGTTGTGCGCGTGAAGGAGGAGTTATGGCGCGCTTAGCGGGTGTCGATTTACCAGCGAAGAAGCGGACCGAAATCGGTCTCACCTACATTTACGGCATCGGCCGCACGCGAGCCAACTCGCTGTGCTATCGCGCCGGCGTCAACCCGGACAAAAAGGTCGCCGAGCTGACCGAGGACGAAGTCAACCGGATCCGCCAGATTCTCGAAGCCGAAGGCGCGGTGGAAGGCGACCTGCGCAAGGAAGTTTCGATGAACATCAAGCGGCTCATCGAAATGGGCTCCTACCGCGGCCTGCGGCATCGCCGCGGATTGCCGGTTCGCGGCCAGCGCACTCACACCAACGCGCGCACGCGCAAGGGCCCGCGGCGTGGAACGGTGGCGAATAAGAAGAAAGCGACGGCGAAAACGTAATGGCGAAAGCACCCGCAAAGACGTCCAAAAAGAAGGCGTTCAAGAAAAAAGAAAAGCGCGTTGTGCCCACAGGCTTGGTGCACGTGCAGGCGTCGTTTAACAACACCATCGTCACCATTACCGATCCGGTGGGCAACGTGCTCGCCTGGTCGAGCTCGGGCTCGCTCGGATTCCGTGGATCGCGCAAGGGAACTCCTTTCGCCGCGCAGCAGGCGTCGTTGACTGCGGCGAACAAGGCGAAAGAAAGTGGTCTCCGGACTGTCGAGGTGAACGTCAGCGGTCCGGGAGCCGGCCGCGAATCGGCGGTGCGCGCGCTCGCCACCGC
>JASHWA010000041.1 GCA_030044325.1 Bryobacteraceae bacterium | reverse complement strand
CCCTCGAGTCCCGTGCTTTCATACAAAAATCCGCCCCGAAATTCCAGGCCCTCGGTGAACGCGTCCCGGTTGTGCGGGTAAACATGCGCGATTTTGTACCCATATTCCGGGGTTGCGCCCTGCCCCACGGCAAGCGCCGCGATCCAGGCAATCCATTTCACACCGCCACCCCACTCCGCGCAATCTCGTCGGCCACCTCCACCACCGCTTTCATCGCCTTCACATCATGGATGCGGACGATGTGCGCTCCGTTCAGCACCGCAGCCGCGACGGCCGCCGCCGACGCGAATTCCGTTTCCACCGCCGATTCGCGCGCCAGAAACGATTTTCGCGACGGCCCCACCAGAATCGGAAACTCCAGCCGCGCCAGTTCGCCCAGCTGCGCCAGAATCTCGCAATTCTGCTCCTTGCGTTTTCCGAACCCGATTCCCGGATCGATGACGATCTGTCTCCGGTCGATTCCCGCGCGAATGGCGCGATGCGCCGCAGCGTCCAGCTCGGCCGCCACCGTCCGTACCACGTTTTTGAGCGGCGGAAGTTTGGCCCACGTCTCCGGCGTTCCGCGCATGTGATTCAGAATCAGGCCGGCATTCGCATGCGACGTTTTGCGCGCCAGATCGGCGTCGAACGTCAGCCCGCTCGGATCGTTGATCGCGTCCGCGCCCAGCTCCAGCGCCTTTTCCGCCACCGCAGCCTTGTAGGTGTCCACCGTCAGCGGAATCCCGAGCTTATTGCGCACCCGCTTCAGCACCGGAACCAGGCGGCGCAACTCCTCGGCTTCCGAAATGCGCGCAGATCCCGGCCGGGTCGATTCCGCGCCGATATCGATGAGGTCCGCGCCCTGTTCCTCGAGTTCGATCGCGCGCGCGAAAGCGCGATCCGGGTCCGTGTACTTCGCGCCGTCGGAAAACGAATCCGGCGTTACGTTCAGAACGGCCATGATGAGCGTGCGCTCGCCCAATTGCAGCGTGCGGTCGCGGAGCCTCCATTCGAATCGCTTGCGCGGCATGAAAATTTAGAGTACCAAGCGCGAAGTGGCCCGTCTGGTTGGTAGTTTGCAGTTCGCAGTTCGTCGTCGGATCGCAAAAAACGGAGCCGCCGTCCGATTCAAGCCAAATCGCCGACAAACCACCACCCACTCCCTACTCCCCACTCCCCACTTCCCCCAACCACGTACCATAGAATTTCATGGTCGAAACCATTCAGTGGACCGATGCGGGCGTCGTCATGATCGACCAGCGGCGCCTCCCGCGCGAGCAGATTTTCGTCACCTGCAAGAGCTATAAAGAGGTTGCCGAGGCGATTCGCAATATGACCATTCGCGGAGCCCCGGCCATCGGCGTCGCCGCGGCGATGGGCGTCGCGCTCGGAGCGATGGAGGGTGCCGATTTTGAGACCGTCTGCAAAACGCTCGCCGCTACGCGTCCCACCGCGGTGAATCTGTTCTGGGCGATCGAGCGCATGCGGCGCGTTCACACCGCTTCGAACGGCGACCTCGCGCTGCTCATCGAAGAGGCCAAGCGCGTTCGATGGGAAGACATCGCCATCTGCGAATCGATCGGCCGCAACGGCGCTTCACTCGTGCCGGATGGCAAGACCGTGCTGACGCATTGCAACGCAGGCGCGCTCGCCACCGCGGGCTACGGCACCGCGCTCGGCGTGATTCGCGCAGCGGTCAGCGCCGGAAAAAAAATCGACGTGCTCGCCGACGAGACGCGCCCTTTCCTGCAAGGCGCGCGCCTCACTGCCTGGGAACTGCAACACGACGGAATCCCGGTAAAATTGATCACCGACAACATGGCCGGCTATTTTCTCCACTCAGGCCGCGTGGGTTGCGTGGTGGTGGGGGCGGATCGCATTGCCGCCAACGGCGACGTCGCAAACAAAATCGGCACCTACAGCGTCGCCGTCCTGGCTAAAGAGAACGGTGTGCCGTTCTACGTCGCTGCGCCGATTTCCACCCTCGATCTCAATATCGCCTCAGGCGCGCAAATCCCCATCGAGCGCCGCGCGGACTCCGAAGTGACGCACGTTTTCGGAGTCCCTGTCGCGCCGGAAAACATCGAGGTCGAAAACCCCGCATTCGACGTGACCCCCGCGCGCTACGTCACCGCCATCATCACCGAACGAGGCATCGCGCGCGCCCCATATGCAGACTCATTGAGGTCTTTGTGAATGTGGGGCAGCTCCATGACCTCCGCCGACGAACCACACGATCTCGATCTGCGCGCCTTCACGAACCGCGGTCGATTCCCACGCCGCCTTGCGCACGATTTCGCGATCGAGTTCCACCGCGACCCGCGACGGGTCGATCTCCAGGAAACGCAGCAATGCTAAAACGTTTCCCTCGGGAACGTTTCGCGCCTGGCCGTTTACCACAACTTGAATGGTTTTGGTTTCTGCGTTTTGCATTCGCGCGGTTTGACACCCCGTTTCCACGGTCATTATAGTGAAGTGTTACGGCCACAATCTGAAATGCCAGCAACATACCCTGAAACCTACTTCCCTGTCCTGGTGCAAGTAGTGATTGCGGCGCTTCTCGCGGCGGGCTTGATCGGCGCTTCCACACTTTTAGGAAAACGCGCGCGCAGCCCGCTCAAAGACACGCCCTACGAGTCCGGAATGGCGCCCGTCGGCAGCGCCCGCGAGCGCTTTAGCGTGAAATTCTACCTGGTCGGGATGATCTTCATCCTGTTCGATATCGAAGCCGTCTTCCTGTATCCCTGGGCCGTCGTGTATCGCCAGCTAAAGCTGTTCGCGTTCGCCGAAATGTTCGTGTTCGTCGCGCTGGTCCTGGTCGGATTCTTCTACGTCTGGAAAAAAGGCGCGCTCGACTGGTCGAGCGGCAAGGACTTTAAATGAGCGCCGGCGAAGGTATCAACGTAATCCAGCACGATGCCATTCTCGAGACCAGGGAAGCCTTCGGCGAAACCACCCTGATCGCCGACCCCGCGCGCATCGTCCATCTGTGCCGCCATCTCAAAGCGGAAGAAAAATTCGTGCGCCTGAGCGCGGTCACCGCCGTCGACTGGCATCCCGCCGAGCCCCGCTTCGAGGTGATCTATCATCTCCACTCGATCGAAAACAACCGCCGTCTGCGTCTCAAATGCCGCCTCCCGGAGAACGACGCGGTGATCGATTCGGTCTATGAAGTCTGGCGCGGCGCCGACTGGTACGAGCGCGAAGTGTTCGACATGTTCGGCATCAGGTTCCGCAATCATCCCAACCTGGTGCGCATCCTGATGCCGATTGATTGGGACGGCCATCCGCTGCGCAAGGATTATCCCGTGCACGGGCACAAGTACGATTACTCCCAGGAATCCCATGGCTAAAATTCTCGACGAAGATCCCGTAGCAACCCTACCCGCGCCGGCCGTCGAGCCGGAAAATCCCGCCGCGCCGCGCCTGATGACCCTCAACATGGGTCCGCAGCATCCCTCGACGCACGGCGTCCTGCGCATTATGCTCGAGCTCGAAGGCGAAATCATCCGCAAGGCCGTTCCCGATATCGGATTTCTGCACACGGGCATCGAAAAAGAGTGTGAGCAGAAGAATTGGCAGCAGGCCGTCACGCTCACCGATCGCGTGGATTACCTGGCCAATCTTTCCAACAACCTGGTCTACGCGCTGGCGGTCGAAAAATTGTTGCAGCTCGAAATCCCGGAGCGCGCGCAGTGGATGCGCGTGATGCTCGCCGAACTTTCCCGGCTCAACAGTCATCTGGTCTGGCTGGGGACGCACGCGCTCGATATCGGCGCGATGAGCGTCTTTTTTTACTGCTTCCGCGAACGCGAAGACATCCTGCGAATCTTCGAAATATTCTCGGGCCAGCGCATGATGACCAGTTATATTCGTATCGGCGGGCTGGCGCTCGAGCCGCCGCGCGGATGGGACAAGCGCGTCGGCGCGTTCATCCGCGCGTTCCCTTCGAAGGTCGACGAATACGAGAATCTGCTCAACGCCAACCCCATCTGGAAAATCCGCACGCAGAACGTGGGGTTCATTTCTCTTGAAGACATGCTCGCTCTGGGCGTCACCGGCCCGATGATCCGCGCCGCCGGCTTGCAATGGGACATCCGCAAATCGGAGCCGTATTCGAGCTACGAAAAGTTCGATTTCGAAGTCCCCTGCTACGCCGAAAACGACGTGTACGCGCGGTATCGCGTGCGGCTCGGCGAGATGCGCCAGAGCACGCGGATCATCACCCAGGCGCTTGAAGGAATGCCCCCAGGCGACTGGCGCGCCGACGCTCCGCATGTGACGCTGCCCGATCGCGAAAAGATGAAGACGCAGATGGAAGCGCTCATCTACCATTTCAAGATCGTCACCGAAGGCTTCCGCGTGCCCGCCGGCGAAGTCTACCAGTGCGTCGAATCGCCGCGCGGCGAGATCGGCTATTACATCGTGAGCGACGGAACTTCAAAACCGTATCGCGTGCACATGCGCACGCCCAGCTTCGGGAATCTGCAGGCGCTCGGTATCATGCTCAAAGACACGCTGATCGCCGATTCCATCGCGTCGCTCGGCAGCATGGATTTCGTGTTGGGAGATACCGACCGATGAGACCAGGTGGCGCACGCACTCGTGCGTGCCGCGTCGCCACTCATGGCGACGTCAGGCAATTATGCGGAGCAGCAAGCCGATGACGTTCTCTCCCGCGCTCGAACAGCGATTCGCCAAAATGCTCGAAAGCTACCCCCCTGGAAAACAGCGCTCCGCCGTGGTGCCGATGCTCATCTACGCCCAGGACGAAGTCGGCGCGGTGACCCCGGAATTGATCGACGAGGTCGCACGCCGCTGCGGAGTCGAGCCCTTGCAGGTCGACGAAGTGGTCGGCTACTATTCCATGCTCCATCGCGAGCGGCTCGGAAAATATCACGTGCAGGTGTGCACCAACATCAGTTGCATGCTGGTCGGCGGCGAACAGTTGTACCAGCACGCCAGGGAAAAGCTCGGGATCGGCAACAAGGAAACCACCGCGGACGGCCAGTTTTCGCTCGAAGAGGTCGAATGCATGGGCGCCTGCTCCTGGGCGCCCGCTGTCGAAATCAATTACGACTTTCATCATTTCGTCACGCCGGAAAAGCTGGACAAACTGATCGAGGATCTGAGAAACAAGCAATGATCTGGCCGCAAATAAACGCAGTGGAACACAAATACATTCGCGTTTATTCGCGTTCATTCGCGGCTCAATAAAAAATGCTCTATAACCAACCCAGCCCGCTTGAAACCCGAATCCTGAGCCGCCGCTTCGGAATGGAAAATTCCGCTTCCCTCGACACCTATCTCGCCACCGACGGCTACCAGGCATTCCTCAAAGCGCGCGAGATGAAGCCCGAGCAGATCGTCGATGAAGTGAAGGCCTCCGCGTTGCGCGGCCGCGGCGGCGCCGGATTTCCCACCGGCCTCAAGTGGAGCTTCGTTCCGCGCACCTCGCCCAAGCCCAAATACATCATCGTCAACGCCGATGAAAGCGAGCCGGGTACCTGCAAAGATCGCCTGCTGATGGAATACGATCCGCACCAGATGATCGAAGGCATCCTGATTGCGAGCCTCGCCGTCGATGCCCACGCCGGCTACATTTATATTCGCGGCGAGTATCGCTACCTGATCGAGCACATGAACCGCGCGATCGAGGAGGCCTACGCGAGAGGCTATCTCGGCGAAAACGTCGCCGGCACCGGCTGGCGCTTCGATCTGTATACGCATTCCGGCGCCGGCGCCTATGAGTGCGGCGAGGAAACCGCGCTGCTCGATTCGCTCGAAGGCAAGCGCGGCGTGCCGCGCATGAAGCCGCCGTTCCCCGCCGTCGCCGGCGCCTGGGCCTGCCCCACCTTATTAAATAATGTTGAGACCTACAGCGCCGTCCCGTTCATCATCCGCGAAGGCGCCAAGGCCTTCGCCGATCTCGGCACGCCTAAGAACGGCGGAACGCGGCTGGTGTGCATCTCGGGCCATGTGAACAAGCCGGGAGTTTACGAGCTTCCGCTCGGCTTCAGCATGATCCGGGCGATCGACGAAGTCGCCGGCGGAATTCCGCACGGCCGCAAACTCAAAGCCGTCGTTCCCGGCGGCTCATCGTGCCCCATCCTGCGCGCGGAAGAATGCGACATCCCCATGGATTACGACACGCTCTCGAAGCTGGGCAGCATGCTCGGATCCGGCGGAATGGTGGTGATGGACGAGACCACCGACATGGTGAAAGTCGCCCTGCGGATCATGCGATTCTACGCGCATGAAAGCTGCGGCTGGTGCATCCCCTGCCGCGAAGGCACCACCTGGCTCAGAAAAATTCTGCAGCGCATGGTCGAAGGCAACGGCCGCCGCGAAGACGTCTCGCTGCTCGGC
>JASHWA010000383.1 GCA_030044325.1 Bryobacteraceae bacterium | reverse complement strand
TCAGGCAGAGACCGGCGTTCGTGTTTTTATCCGCCGGCGAACCCCCGAGGATTCGAGGGCCGCTGAATAGGTTTCGTACAGGGCATCGAAAACGCCGTTCCAGGTTCGCTCCCGGGCAAATGCTTCCGCCGCGGTGCTCATGGATTGGCGCAGTTCTTTGCAGCGCATCAGGCTTAGAACTGCTTCGATAAAGGTGTCGGAAAGAAATCCCTCCACGCCGTGCCGAATTCCGATTCGAGTTCCCGCCTCGGGGCTCAGGACCACCGGAACGCCGGAGGCCAGCGCCTCCAGAATGACCAGTCCGAAGGTGTCCGTCCGCGAAGGAAAAACAAACACGTCCATGCTCGCGAATGCGGCAGCCAAGTCTTCGCCCTCCAAGAACCCCGGCAGGGTCGCAGTCTGAAGGTGGCCGCTGAGCCATTTGCGCTCGCTTCCGTCGCCGACCAGGAGCATACGGAAATCGCGCGCGCCGGCAGCTAGCAATTGGCATTCAAGCTGCGCAAAAGCCCGGACGTTCTTCTCGGCCGTGAGACGACCCACCCAACCGATGCAGAACTTCCGGTCCGCAGGCCGGTGCCGAGGAAAGAAGCGAGCCGTATCGACGCCGTGCTTCATGAGATAAACAGGGCGGCCGGTCCGTTCCCTAAGGAGGGTCACCATGGTCGGATTGGGCGCCAGGACGAAATGGGCAAGGCGGTAAAAGGCCGTCAGCGCACGAAAACTGTGATGCTCTACTCCAGCCGCGGCCCAATCGCGCAGGCCGCGTGGCAGGGCCCCCAGAGCTTTGTGGATGCGTCGCGCGGCATATTGGTGCAGGTTCGTATGCCAGGACGCTGCTCTTGGCACGCCCGAAAGTCTGGAAATCCACAGGCCGAGAATGCTCACATCCCCCGGGCCTGTAATGTGAATCAGATCGGGGCAAAAGGTCTCGATCTGTTTCATCACATCGTTCCGGTAGCGGCTGAGGAAGGGATCGCAGCGAAGGTCTTTGTCGAGTGCGAAGCTGAGACCGCGTTTCAACTCGATGGTGGTGACCGAATTTACCGAGGAGACTCTGGTTTCCGGGCCGCTGTGCACGCAGCAGAAGGGGAGTCCGCGGCGCTGGGCGAAGCCGGCAAACTCGCGGCTTACGGTACCTACGCCGTTAATTTCGTAAAAGCTGTCGGTAAAGAGGGCGACTCGAGGAGGCTTGGGCAACCCAGGAAACAATATGGCATTTCTGTTAGCGCTTTGCAAAGGCCCGCCGGCTTGTGTGGAGACGCCAGCGAATTGAGGGTTCTGAGCGATTACTCCTCGACCACGGAGCATCCTATGTTAATCCACTACAGCGTAAGCGATTCGCCATCCCTTGCAGCGCAAGTGAACGATCAACGCCAGGTCTGGATGATCCGCGCGGCCTCGATGCGCCCTTGACGCAATCCGGCTTGCGCGGAAGGGTGGCGGCGGCTTGCGTCCATGAGGTTCAGGCCGAACGCCGCGCTGGATTCCTCGTCCGGGATGATCACGTCCACGCGGCTGCCGCTGTCGCGCAACGACTGCAACTCGGCCTCGAAGCGTTGGCGGAACACGTCCCCGATGAACGAAGGCATAGATCGCAGCGTGACGGCGATGACGATGACCGCGTCATAGCCCTTCGCCAAGTCGGCATTGGTCGCCGTTCGCATCCCTCCGTCCATGTAGCGGCGGCCGTGAAATGAAATCGGCGGATAAATCCCGGGAACCGCGCAACTCGACGCCACAGCGCGAGCCAATCCGATTCCGGCGTCTTTGTTCCACACTCGGAACGATCCGTCCGCGGCATCGACCGCTGTGCATGCGAACGATTTTGTGGGCCACGG
Source organism: Bryobacteraceae bacterium (assembly GCA_030044325.1). Classification (GTDB taxonomy): domain Bacteria; phylum Acidobacteriota; class Terriglobia; order Bryobacterales; family Bryobacteraceae; genus Palsa-187. The sequence goes on along the minus strand of JASHWA010000383.1, from coordinate 4,676 downwards.
GCCATCGAAATCGCCTCCCAGCGAGGACGCGAAACGTGCGATGAGATCTTCTTCGCCTGTGGTTGCCGAATTCAGCGCCCAAGCGCCAATTTCGGCGCGCACCTCTTCCGCCGGCCGTTTGCCCGAGGCAGCTTCAAGCATTTTCGTGATGAGCATCGACAAATCAGGCGGGGGAACACCCGTGGCGGGAGGGCGTACGGCGCCGCCGAGATCCGGCGCCGCAATTTCAGCGGGCGACTTTCCGCGCGCGAGCTGCGCGCCCACGAACGATCCCGCCGAAGTGCCCAGGATCAAATCCGCGTTCGAAAGATCCACGTCTTGTTCGGCCAGCCCGGCAAGCAGACCCGCTTCCCAGGCGACTCCGACCGGCCCGCCGCCACCAAGCACCAGCGCTCTGCTCATGGACTCACCATCTAACGATGGTACAGAAACGAAACGGACGGGTCCCGCAGAGCCTCATGGAACGGCCTTCGCTCTCAGTTGTATACTCAGCCATGCGCTCGCTTGGCTGCCTGGTTTGGCTCGCCGCCGTCCTCCACGCGCAAAGCCCGGCGCCACACATACCCGACCATCCCTTCATTCCGCTCCACGGCCCCTATGCGGTCGGCGTTCAGGAGTTCCTGTGGATCGATCAGAAACGCGACGAGCCATTCACTCAGGACCCGGGCGATCACCGCCACGTCCTCGCCCGTATCTGGTACCCGGCGGAGAAGACGCCCGCAGCCGATCCCGCGCCCTATATCTACCATCCGCAGGAGTTCGGCGAAACGCCGCTCTACAAGCTCCTCAGGGCGGTGAAAACGAATTCCGTTACCGACGCTCGGATCGCCAAAAAACCCGGCCGCTTCCCCGTCCTGCTGTACCAGCCCGGCGGCGGAATGGCCCGCTTCACAGCGACATTCCTGACCGAACAGCTCGCGAGCCACGGATATATCGTGGTCAGTTGCGATCACGCCGGCTTTGGACCAACGGAACTGTTCCCCGACGGCTTTCGCTTCAAAGCCGACACGCGCCTCGCTCCCAAGCCCACCGGAAATCTCGCGGTGGATGCGCCGGCGAGCTGGGAGTGGCTGGCGACGGACGTTTTTCCCACCTGGACCGCCGACGCCTCATTCGCCCTCGATCAAATCGAGGCGCTCAACCGGACCTCCGGCCAGAGGTTCTATAAGCGCTTCGATCTCTCGCGGATCGGCGTGCTCGGATGGTCCTTCGGGGGGGCGACTTCGATCCAGTTGAGCAAGGACGATCGGCGCATCAAGGCCGCCATCGATCAGGATGGGCAGCTTTTTGGCGACGTCGCCGCGAAAGGAACGTCCAAGCCGATCATGCTGATGCACCATGGCCTCGCGGACAAAACACCGGATGCAGCCGACCAGCCGGCGCTCAACAAATTGATGCAGCAAGTGGAGGAGCAGAACCGCTCGCTACTGGATCGTTCCACCGGAGACCGCTACGATGTGACCATCGCCAACACGCAGCACGGCCATTTCTCTGACCTGCTGCTTGCCTCGCCTCCGCCCGGCCAGCTGGATCCGCGCCGAGCGCACGAGATTATCCTCGCCTATACCCTGGCCTTTTTCGATAAATACCTGAAGGGGCGCGAGAGTCCGCTGCTCACCGCGCCCTCTTCGTCGTACTCGGAAGTGAATTTCCGGCGCCTCGTTGCCGGGACGCGGTAGCGGCCTATCGTGCTCCCGCCTCGGGAGTCAGTCCTTTCTCGACTTTGCTGCAGACCTCATCGCTGGTTCGCCGAACGCGACAAGCTGCGCGATGAGTGCCAGCACCCAGATGTACCAGGGAATCGCGTCATGATAGTGAAACTGCAGGATGACACACACGGCGAATAGCAGACCTCCCAACATGAGCCCTCCTTAAACGAGCGCGAAGTTCAAACCGGAATCCGGCCTGTAGCGTTCTGACGCTTTGAGAGTATACACCCGTTTATCGCGCCAGAAGCCTCAATTTTTCAAGATCGCGGATCGGTCCGCTTTTAGCGCTCTCCACGCAGATGCCGGTTAAAAAACGCCACGATCCGGGCGCGCGCATCCAGCGCCGCACCCTGGTTGTACCCCATGCCGCCGAGCTTGCTCATCAGCACGAACAGGAAGGGAATGTCCTCGCCCTGGTGATTGTTGAGGAAGGCGTGCCCCACGTCCGGATACTGTTTCACATCGTGATCGACGCCCGCTTTGGTCAGCGCGTGCTCCAGCCGCTCCGCCGCGCCCCGCAGGGGCCGATCCTTAGCCCCGAAACTCCCGATCACGGGACATGCTCCGGCCAGGAACGTGTCGGCGTCTTTCGGCACCCTGCCGTAGTTGACGCTCGATGCGGAAAATCCATGGCCCGGCGCCACGAGCAGCGCAAACCCGCCGCCCATGCAGAACCCGATCACGCCGACCCGCCCGTTGCAGTTATCCTGACTCGCCAGCCACGAGCGCACGGCCTCGATATCGTCGAAGGTCCTTCCCCGCCGCTCCCGCATATTGCGAAAAATTGTGCGCAGGCACGTCATTTTCCCGCCCCAATAAAACAGGTTCGGCGCCGCGGCCAAAAATCCCTCGCTCGCCAGCCACTCCACCTGATTCGCCAGGTCGCGGCTCACGCCCAGAATGTCGTGGATTACGACCACGCCCGGCCATGGTCCGGGCGTCGGGGGTCTCGCCACCAACGCCGGCAGGTCGCCCGAAGGGGTTGAAATCCCGACCTCAGTCATGAGTCTCATTGTCGCCGATTGCCAGACTGTGCGAAACCCCTCGGTAGTCGCGCCCGAATCGAGCGCGTTGGCCGGTGACACTAATCCGTTCGATCGAGCGATAGCGGCTCGCGCGCGATGGTGATGAACAGCTCTTCGAGGGTGCTTTTTCCGTGCTCGCGCGGAAGCTCGCGCGGATCGCCTGCGAGCAAGATCCGGCCGTGCGAGAGAAACAGCACGCGGTCGCAGACCTGTTCCACCTCGTACATGTTGTGCGAAGTCCACAGCACGCCCGAGTCTCCCGCGCGGGCGAAATCGCGGATGCTCGAGCGAATATCGGTGGCCACCGCAGGATCGAGCGACGCGGTCGGCTCGTCGAGCAGCAGGAGCGGCGGACGGTTGAGCAGCGCTTTGGCGAGGCTCACGCGCGTCTGTTCGCCCGAAGAGAGCACGCCGGCCTTGGTGTCGCGGAATTTTCCAAGATCGAACTGCGCGAGCAGCTCCTCGATGCGCGAGGCGAGGTTTTCGACGGTGTAAATCATCCCGAAAATGCGCAGGTTCTGATACACCGTGAGATTTCCCGGAAGCGGCGCGTACACCGCGGCGAAATTGGTTTTCGCGAGCGCCCGGGAGCGATGCGCGGCGAGATCGACTCCTTCGATCCGCACGCTGCCCGCGGTGGGTTCGAGCACGCCGAGAATCATGTTGATCGTGGTGGTCTTGCCCGCGCCGTTCGGCCCCAGCAGCCCGACCATTTCGTTGCGCGCGACTTCAAACGAAATTCCATCCACCGCGACGGTTTCGCCGTACAGCTTGCGCAGATTTTCGACGGTAAGAACGCTCATGGGCACGCGCCGGCCGCGCGCTCCCTAAAACGCCACCTTCGACGGAAAATATTTGCCGATGATGTTCTGATAATACGGCCGCAGCTCGCGCGCACTCGGTTTTTCCGCGCTTTTCGAATACAGATCGTAGGGATTGAAGGTCTTCACCCACTGAAACATTTCGCGATCGTGATCGTTCATCAGGTAATCGTAGGCGCCCTCGCGATGGGCGGGGTAAAACGAGTGATAGCGGATCATGTACAGCGCGGGTTCGGGCAGGTAATTCTTCGCGACGTGATAAAAATATTCGTCGTGGCCCCAGCTCATGGTCACCTGATCGAGCCCGCCGTTTTCCCGGTACACGCCCAATTTTTTCGAATACAGGGGATGGTTTGCGTCCGGATTGGCCGCGAAAAATTCGTGGAAAACGATTTTGTCGGAGTATGCGCAGCCGGTGGGAAACGTATCGCCGACCACGGCCCACTGCGGCTCGCCCCACAGCCATAGAACTTTGCCCAAATCGTGCACCAGGCCGGCGAGCTGGAACCATTCCGGATGCCCGTCGCGCCGGATGGCTTCGGCGGTTTGCAGATTGTGCTCGATCTGGCTCAAATCGGTATCGGGATCGCTATCGTCGACGAGCGTATTCAGATATTCGAGCGCTTCCCAGATGCCCATTTGGGTTGTAGCGAGGCCTTCGTACTGGCGTCTTTTTTGCGCCGCGAATTGGTGGGTCTGATGGGCGTGATTCAAGCGGTAAAATTCACGCACGCCGGGCGTGGTGTTGGCGTAATCGCGAAAATCCCCGGTCTTCTTATTGGGGTCGTAGCGTTTTTGAACGAACTCGTCCCATTGTTCGGGATTCTGCAGCGGGCCCATCGGTTCCTCCCAGTTATCAGAATAGCAGTGTAGAAAACTCGGGGCGTCCATAGCATTTCCCGGAAACCGCTCCCTGAAGGCAGGCGTTATTGACGCGGCCGGCCCGTGCGCCACGAAGTCTGCCGACGGATGCATCACAGCTTTTCATCAGGACGCACGCGGTCATGCGGCTTGGCGGAGGCAGTGGGTGGAGGCTTGATCGGCTCGGCGGCGGCGGTTGCGGAGGATTGCGGCGCGCTCGATTTCGTCGGCCGTAAAAACGAAGCCATCTTCGGCAGGGT
>JASHWA010000382.1 GCA_030044325.1 Bryobacteraceae bacterium | reverse complement strand
TTTGATGTGCAGTTGATCGGCGGAATCGTCCTGCATCGCGGAAAAATCGCCGAAATGAAGACCGGCGAAGGAAAAACGCTGGTCGCGACGCTGCCGGTTTATCTGAACGCGCTCGAAGGCAAAGGCGTCCATGTGGTCACGGTCAACGATTACCTGGCGCATCGCGACTCGGAATGGATGGGACGGATTTATAAGGCGCTGGGCATGACGGTCGGGGTGATTGTCCACGATCTTGACGATGACGAGCGCCGGCAGAGCTACAACGCCGACATCACCTACGGCACCAATAACGAATTCGGCTTCGATTACCTGCGCGACAACATGAAATTCCGCATCGGCGATTGCGTGCAGCGGAACATCCCCGCGATCACTGTTCCGAGCGCCGATGCCAGGGGCACCCAGCTCAAGGTGTTCAACTACGCCATCGTCGATGAAGTCGATTCGATCCTGATCGATGAAGCGCGCACCCCGCTGATCATCTCCGGGCCGAGCGAGGAATCCACCGACAAATATTACAAGATCAACCGCATCATCCCGCGCCTGATCCGCGGTGAAGTGATCGAAGGAAAAGAGCCCGGCCAGAGCTACACCACCGGCGATTACACGGTCGATGAAAAGCATCGCAGCGTCGGCCTGACGGAAGAAGGCTCCATCAAGGTCGAAAAGCTGCTGGGCCTCGACAATATGTATGACGCGGTCAACATGGAGATCAACCATCACGTGCAGCAGGGGCTCAAGGCCCACGTGCTGTTTCATCGCGACCGCGATTATGTCATCAAAGATGACGAGGTCATCATCGTGGATGAATTTACGGGGCGGCTGATGCCGGGACGCCGCTGGTCGGATGGTCTGCACCAGGCGGTGGAGGCCAAGGAAGGCGTCAAAATCCAGCGCGAAAATCAGACCCTGGCGACCATTACATTCCAGAATTATTTTCGAATGTACAAAAAACTGGCCGGAATGACGGGAACCGCCGACACCGAAGCCGCCGAGTTCAGCAAGATCTACAATCTCGACGTAACCACGATTCCCACGAATCGCCCGCTCCAGCGCGTCGAATTCCAGGATGTGGTGTACCGCACGGAAGAAGAAAAGTTCCGCAACGCGGCCAAGGAAATCAAGGAGTGCAACGAGAAAGGCCAGCCGGTCCTGGTCGGCACCATTTCCGTTGAAAAATCGGAAAAATTGGCGGGAATTTTGAAGCGGATGGGCGTGAAACATGAGGTCCTGAACGCCAAGAATCACGAGCGCGAGGCGATTATCGTGGCGCAGGCCGGACGAAAAAGCGCCGTGACCGTTTCGACCAACATGGCCGGCCGCGGAACCGATATTCTGCTGGGCGGTAACCCGGAGTTTTCCGCCAAGGAGTTTCTGCGCAAGCAATCGAAGGATCCGGATTACATGCAGACCTGCGCCCTGGGCAGCGCGGAGCGCGCCGAATGGGACCAGGTTTACGGAAAATTCAAAGACGAATGGCAGGGCGATCACGATGAGGTGGTCGGCTTGGGCGGCTTGCACATTGTCGGCACGGAGCGGCACGAATCGCGGCGCATCGACAACCAGCTTCGCGGCCGTTCGGGACGCCAAGGCGATCCGGGGAGCGCGCGTTTCTATGTTTCGCTCCAGGACGACCTGATGCGCATTTTCGGCGGGCCGCGGATGCAGAATCTCATGCTGCGCCTGGGTATGGAAGAGGACGTCCCGATTGAATCGAAGATGATCAGCAAGCGGATCGCCGCGGCGCAAAAGGCGGTCGAAGCGCAAAACTTCGCGTCCCGCAAACACATCCTCGAATATGACGACGTGATGAACAAGCAGCGCCAGGCGGTCTACGGAATGCGGCGCAAGTTACTCGAAGGAGAGGACCAGAAGGAGCGTGTCCTGGAGATCATCTCGGGCATTCTGGCGAGTTTCATCGACGTACGGCTGCCGGAACGCACGCATCCGAGCCAATGGGACTGGAACGGTCTTGAAACCGATATTCTCACGCAATTCGGCGTGAAGATCCGCCGCGAAGAGCTGGATTCGCTCGATCGCCGGCAGATCGAGCAGGAAATCAACGACCAGCTGGTGAAAAAATACGAAGAAAAAGAAGCCATGATCGGGCCGGAATTAATGCGTGAAACGGAGCGCATGATCATGCTGAACGTCATCGACAACCAGTGGAAAGATCACCTGCTGTCGATGGATCATCTGAAAGAAGGCATCGGCCTGCGGGGCTACGGCCAGAAGGACCCGCTGGTCGAATACAAGAAAGAGTCCTACGTGCTGTTCACCGACATGATGGACCGCATCGAGGACGAAACCACGCGCTGGCTGTTTTTCATGCAGCGGGTGGAGGAACCGCAGCATCAGGTTCCGCATCCGGAGCTATGGGAGGAGGAGGAAGAAGAGGACAACGGCGAGGCTGTCGCGGTCGCCACTCCTTCCATCAACCCCGCCGCGCAGAATTCCGTGCTCGACCTGACGCGCAATATTCATCGCAAAAAGGAAAAGGAGCTGGCGGCGCTGCAATTCACCGGAGGCGAAGCGTCCGCGCCGAGCCAGCCGGTGATCGCCAAGAAGACCGTCGGCCGGAACGATCCCTGCCCGTGCGGAAGCGGGAAAAAATACAAAAAATGCTGCGGCGCTGCGTAATATTATTGGCCGCCGGTTTGTGCGCGAGTTTGTCTGCAAGTGGCGCGATTTTTCCGGATTCGCTCAAAAATTATCAAAAGGCGCCGGTCAAAACCATCCTGACGCCGGACACCGCTTTGCTCGACGAGTTCGGCATCGACGCGATCGAGCAGGCCGAATATCGCGACGGCCCAAAACATTTCTCGGCCACCGCGTGGCGCTTTCACGACACCACCGGCGCGATGGCCTTCTTCGAGTCCCTTCGCCCTCCAGGCGCGAAGCCGGACAACATCGGCACGCTGGCAGTCCGAACGTCTGACGGCGTGATTTTCGAGTACGGCAATTACGTTTTCGAGGTCACGGGCAGCCTGCCGGCGCCGGAGGTCTTTTCGGAGTTGTATGATCATCTACCCAAGTTCGAGCAATCCGCGCTCCCGGCGCTGCTCGCCAATTTGCCGCAAGATGGTTTGATCGCCAACTCCGAGCGGTACATTCTCGGTCCGGTTTCGCTCGCCCGGTTCGATCCGAAAGTTGCGCCATCGGTTGCGGCGTTCCATTTAGGGACAGAGGGAATTGTCGGTAAGTATCAGACGAAAAAGGGTGTTCTTACGCTGGGGATCTTCGATTTCCCGACTCCGAATCTGGCGCGCGATCGTATCACGGAGTTTCAGAAAATTCCGGGAGCCGTAGCCAAGCGGGCAGGGCCGCTGGTCGCCGTGACCGTCGATCCGCCGGATGCCGATGCGGCCGAACGCGTACTTTCCGGAGTCCGATACGAGACGAACATCACGTTAAATGAAGCAGTTCCGGTGAACGATACGGTTCCCAAGATCAAGTTCATTCTGAATGTGTTCGTTTTCGCCGGCCTGCTGATCGTGTTGTGCCTGGCCGCCGGGCTGGCCTATGGTGGGTTTCGAGTGCTCCGCAGGAAGCTCAACCGGGGCGAGGAGCCGGACGCGATGATCACGCTGCACTTGGGCAAATAAGCCGCCCAGATCTGGAAAGTTAGACCGGAAAAGCGGGGTCGGTTGAGGCGAGATGAACACTTTTTCCACAGGTGGCGAAGATCGGGCGGAGAGAACAAACGCTTACGCTACATCGATTTGGGTGGAAGATTCCATGCGGCAGTTTTTTTCTTGACATCATCTGCCGCACGCCACAATAATCAATCACACAGGTTTTGACGGTTGCGATGCCGTCGAATCTGATTCTCCCATGTACATCACCCTGTTAAAACCAGGGAATGCGTAAATGCTCACCTCCGGGTGAGCATTTTCGTTTAAGAGACGCGCCGGCGGGGTTTAGACGCGATTTAAGGCCACGGAGACCTGTTCCGCGATCCAGCCGTAGGTTTTCGCAAGACCTTCTTTTGCCGGCCGCTCGGGGGCCCAGCCAAGCTCCTGACGAATCAGCCGGTTATCCGAGTTCCTGCCGCGCACGCCGAGCGGGCCGGGAATGTGGCGGACGGCGAGTTTTTTCCCGGCGATCTCCATGACCGTTTCGGCGAGATGATTGATGGACATCATCTCTTCCGAACCGATATTGAGCGGTCGCGCGATTCCGGAGTCCATCAACCGGCGCACGCCTTCCAGACACTCGTCGATGTAGAGAAACGACCGGGTCTGCTTGCCGTCACCCCACATTTCGATTTCGCCTCCATCCGGCGCTTCGGCGACTTTGCGGCATAAAGCGGCTGGGGCTTTTTCACGCCCGCCCGTCCAGGTTCCGAGAGGGCCGAAGATATTGTGGAATCGCGCAATCCTCACCTGAACGCCATGATTGCGCATGTAGGCGAGGTACAAACGCTCGCTGAAGAGCTTTTCCCAGCCGTATTCGCTATCGGGAGCGGCCGGGTAGGCGGAATCCTCCGAGCACTTGGGATTGTCGGGGTCCAATTGATTATATTCGGGATAAATGCAGGCCGAGGACGAATAAAAAAAGCGCTTGACGCCCGCGCGTGTGCCGAACTCCAGAACGTTGAGATTGATCGTGGCGGAATTGTGCATGACGCAGGCGTCGTGTTCGCCGGTAAAGACGTAGCCCGCGCCGCCCATATCGGCGGCGAGCTGATAAACCTCGTCGATTTCGCGCACCACGCCGCGGACGAGTTCCGGTTCGCGAAGATCGCCCAGAACGAATTCGTCAGCCGGCGGCGCGGCAAAATCGTGCGGCTTGATATCGACGCCGCGGACCCAATACCCCTCGTTCTTGAGGCGTGTTACCAAGTGACCGCCGATGAAACCCCCGGCGCCGCAGACCAAGATTCGTTTCAATGCACCTTCTCCAGCTATTTTTGTTCAAGCGCGCATTCGCTCGGTACGCTCGTCGAAATACAATGCTGACCCCCGCCGTAATCGGCGGGGCTTTTAGCGACCCGAAAGCGCTGCCGTGAGGGGGCTGCCGCTTTCGCCGAATCACTCAGTATACAACCGTTGCTTGCGTCGGGCTGCGGCTAGTTTAAGCCTTCGACCGCGGCTTCAACGGTGGGGAAGAAGCGAAAAATGGTATCGAGGCGCGTCACGCGGAACGAATCGCGCACTGCGCCGGTCGCTCCGGCCAGGCGCATCTGGCCGCCCGCCTGGCCGAGGCGGCTATAGGCGTCGATAAAACGGCCGATGCCGGTCGAATCGATGTGCGTGACCCCGCTCAGATCGAAAACAAGATTCTTTCTGCCGCTCTTGAGCAGCTGAGGCACCAGCGTCTCAAGCTGGGCCGCGGCTTCGCCGAGCATCAGTTTCCCGCGCAGGGTGATCACGCTGGTGGATTGCTGCAGGTCGGTGCGTTCCACGTCGAGCGCCATTTATTATGCCTTGAGCGTCATGGTTTGCGGGTCCCATTCGCACATGCGCCGCTCGAAAAAGCTGACGTTAGAGACCACCGCGGGGCCGGCGGCGCGGAATCCGAAGGTCGCGTTCTCCACCACCGGCTTGCGCGAGCGCACGGCGGCGAGGAAATTGCGGTGATGATCGAGGTGATCGTTGTAGCCGTGCGGCGGCGCGTAGTGCGTTTCGCTGACCGGCTGCATCGCATCGGCGTTGGGACGCGCGGGTGGATATTTTTCCCGATATTGTTTCAAAAACTCGTCCTGGGTGGTCTTGGCGAACGTGTCGATGGTGTAGCCCGGCTCGCTCGGTCGCGGCTGCTTGGAGATGGTCACATCGCCGCCGATCCACATGATTCCTTCGCTGCCCACGAAACGGAACCCGGAAGTCTCGCCCGCGCCGTCGACGAAATTCACGCGCAGGGAAAGATTGAAGGCGGGGGTGCGATCGGTCTGGGGATAGTCGTACAAGCCGAGCATCACGTCGGGAACGTCGCGGCCGTCCTTCCAGAAGCGCAGACCGCCGGTCGCGTAAACGCGCGTGGGGCCGATGGACCCGGTGACGAAGTGCATTCCGCTGAACAGGTGCACGAAAAGATCGCCGGCGACGCCGGTTCCGTAATCGCGATAGTTGCGCCAGCGGAACAAGCGGACGGGCTCGAAGGGAACTTGGGGCGCGCGGCCCAAAAAACTGTCCCAGTCGATGGTTTGGGGCGAAGCGTCGGGCGGAATGGAATACTGCCACGCGCCGATCGCGTCGTTGCGGTCCCACCAGGCCTCCACCAGGTTCAATTCGCCGATCGCGCCCGCGGCCAGCAGATCCTTCGCCTTCTGATAAATGATGGAGCTCACGCGCTGGCTGCCAACCTGAAAAATGCGCCCGGTTCTCTGCTCCGCGGCGATCACGTCCTGGCCGTCGCCGACGCGCTGCACCATGGGCTTCTCACAATACACGTCCTTGCCCGCGTTCATCGCGTCGATGCTGATCTTCTGATGCCAGTGATCCGGCGTGGCGATGATCACCGCGTCCACATCGGATCGCGCCAGCACCTCGCGATAATCGCGCGTCGAGAAAACGCCGGGCCAGAGCTCTTTCGAGCGCGTGAGCCGGCCATCGTAGACGTCGGCGACGGCGACCAGCTTGGAGCCGGCAAGGATCGAGGCGCGCACATCGCTCATGCCCTGTCCGCCCGCGCCGATGAGCGCGATCTGCACGTGGTCGTTGGCTGATGGCGTCTGCGCCTGCGCCTGAACGGCGAGCGGCGCCGCGGCTGCCGCGAACAGAAGCTCCCTCCGACTGGGTTTCATGGCTGTAAATCCGCTTTCTGAAGCACTTCGTGGTATTGCAAAACCTGGCCGCCGGAGTGCTTCGCCGTTCCCTCGCGCGTGAGCGTCTTGCCGTCGGCCGAGACGAAGTAAGTCGCCTTCCCGATCGGCGCCGAGCCCAGTTTGGTGTCCACCAGGTACACGTGCTCGTCGCGTTTCTTGCGTACTTTGGCCACGCGAAGTGCGTCGTGCACGTAATGCTGATTGGTTTCTTCAAGCGAAACGTGATCGGCGTCGGGCGAGCCGGTCATCACGTAATCATATCCGTCGGTGCGCGCAAACCAGTTGGCGCCGTGTTTTTTTCCGTCGGGCGTCTCGCTTTGCGATTGATAGCGCAACCCGCTGCGCTCCTCTTCGATGCGGATTTCGAGAGTGGTGGGAAGCTCGCCCACGCTGAACTTGGATTGGGAGCGGTCCAGGCGCCAGGTTCCGACCAGCGGCGATTTCGGCCCCGGGAGCGGCTTCATCATGATGTTCTTGAATTCGACCACGCTGCCCGCGTTGTGCTGTTGTAATGCGAGATAGCCGCTCGTATAGGTGTTTTTCTCGTCGATAAAATCGACCGTTTTTTTGTCGTTGACAAAGATCTGGATGTGATTGCCTTCGACGATAACATGCTGCGTCCACCAGGTGTCATCGGGGATCAACTGCTCGAAGACTTTCACGAATCCGTACAGGCTGCCGGTGCGCTGCGGATCGGAGTGGGTGTTATCGACCTGGGCTTCGTAGCCGTGGGGAAATCCGGGGCCGAACGCGGTGCGGAAATACATGCCGGAGTTGCCGCCGTGATTGATGCGGACCTCGGCTTTGAATTCGCAGTTGGTGCAGACCGCGCCCATGTAAAACAGATGGCTCGCGGGACCATCGCCGCGGATGGCGCCATCTTTGACGGCCCAGGATTCGGGATGCTGGTTGGCTTTCCAGCCGTCGAGCGAGGCGCCGTCGAAGATCACCTTCCATTCATCGGTTTTGAGCTTGTTGGATTTATTATTGGCGGCGAAGGCCGCAAGCGCGGCCGCAAGGAGGACAACAACAGTTCTCATTCAACCGCAGTGTATCATTGTCAGTTCGTGGTTCGCGGGTCCGAAGCACGCACTACGAACCACGCACCGGCTTACGGCTTCCGGTAATCGTGGAATTCGAACTCGTTCCAGGTGAGCGTGTGGCCTTCGCGCGATTGGGCGTCGGCTTTGAGCGGGAGCAGGTAATAATGATCGCCGATTTTGGCATAGTCGTAGTTGAGCTCGAACGATGCGGCTTGCACGTCGCCCTTCTTGGGAAGCCCCATCGCCACCACGGTGATCTTGAGCAGGGCCGCGGTGTCGGCGTCCACGTCGACCGTACCGATCATCTGGGCCCTGGTCTGTTTCTTTCCCACAGTAAGCTGCGATTCCTGCTGCGGGATCACGTACGCCAGTTCATGCACGCGGTGACCACGCAAAGAGTCCCACTTGGTCCACTGGAAGACGGCCTTATACTTGGGATCGAAAACCCAGGAGACGAAGTCGGAGAAATCGGAGGGCGAAATGAAGCCGTTGGGACGGCTGCCGCTGTCGGTCTTTTTACCGTTGTTTAAAACTTCCCTGAACTCCTCTTTTTTTTCCTGATAGGTGATCTCTTCATGGACGGTGTCGAGCAGTTTCCATTTCCGGCTGGTGGCCGTGGGATCGACGTTGTGGCGCATGATTTCGGTGCACACGAAATCCGGCAATTCCTTGCTGTACTGCAGCGCGCGCGCCGACACATCGCCGATCAGCTTCTTCTGCTCAGCCTCTTCCAAAGGCGCGGGACCGTCCTGCGCCCGCGCCATCGTCAACAAAGCGAAAAATAAGATGAGTTTCACTGCTTCTTCACCACAGGCGGCTTTTGATCGTCCTTCTTGGTATCGGTGTCGTCGGAGGAATCGAACTTGAGCGTCGAGCTGGTTTCGAACTTGCGATACAGGACGAATTCCGCCCAGTTCCACACCTGAGATTTCCCGTCACGCGAATGCATGTCCCACTTGACCGGCACCATGTAGGGCTGGTCGGAGATCTTGGCGATATCATATCGCAGATCGACGTTCACGTCCTGAATGGGAAAATCCCTGGGGATCTCCTCGGTTTGAAGCGTGATGCGCACCACCGCGCTCGTGTCGGCCCAGGCGTACACCAAACCGTGATAGCCGGCGATGATGGTGCGCTGGATATTTTCGTCGGTGATGCTGTAATGCGAGCGCTCCTTGGGGATGTGGTAGCGAAATTCGTTGACGCGATGGCCGTCCCAGGTGCCGACGTGGTCGAATTCGAACTCGGTTTCCGATTCCGGCGCGAAAATTTCGTACATCATGCTGCCGAATTCGCCTTCGGAAATGGCGCCGCCGAGCTTCATGTGATCCTTGTTGTTCACCATCTGGTTATTGATGGCGATCACCTTGTAGGACTCGTGATGCTCGAAATAGGTGAGCTGCTCCTGAAGCTTGTCCACTTCGCGAAAACTGTTGCCCGTGCCGCTGGGATCGACGTTGCGATGGGTCACCTGGTTGCAGAGGAAGTTGGGGAGGCTTTGCGTGTAATTGAGCGCGTACTCGCGAATGCCGTCGAGGATCTGGCGCTGCTGCTCTGGGGTGGGATGCAGAGTGGCGATCACGACTTTCGGCTTCGGCGGCGCGGAGGGCGCGTCGGGAGCGGGGAGACGGCCCGAGGTGTCGCTCAACTCGCGCAGCGCGAGCGAGGTTCGCGGGCCGGCGCCGAGGTTGAGCAGCTCGGCGAGCGTCTTCTGGTCGAGCCGTTCGCTCAACTGCGTCTTCTTCAAAACTTCGGCGACTTGCTTGTCGTCGAGCTTGTTTTCAATCGATGATTTGATGAATCCGGCGAGCTCGGCGACGGTCATGGTTCGCTGGGCGAAGGCGGGTGCGGCCAACAGGATGAGGCATAAAAGGAAGCGAACGTTAAAGAATTTCTGCATCATGGCTGTTTCTTCACCGGCGGTTTTTTCGAGTCCTGGGCGTCCGGAATCGCCGGCTCCTCTTTAGTTTTATCTTCGGGCAACGGATCGGGGGTTTCAAACGTGATGGACGATTCGGTTCCGAATTTCCGGTACAGATGAAACTCGGCTTCATTCCACGTCATGAATCTGCCCTGGCGCGACCAGACTTCGGTCTTGAGCGGCAGCACGTATTTCCCGCCCGCGATGGTGACGAAATCGTAGTTGACATCGAGGCGCACGTCCTTCACCGGAAATTCGAGGGGAATGTCCTCGCAATCGAATTTATAGCGCATGATCGCCTTGGTTTCCCGATCGGCGTAGATCAACCCATGATATCCGGCGGTGACCACGTCCGAGGCGCCGGCGGAAATGGTGAAATGCGAGCGCGAGCGCGGCACGTGAAACGCGAACACGTAGGTGCGCCGGCCGCGCAGCGTGGCCCAGTGGTCCCATTGAAATTCGGTGGCGGTTTCGGGATCGAAAATTTCGGTGAA
>JASHWA010000381.1 GCA_030044325.1 Bryobacteraceae bacterium | reverse complement strand
GGCCAGGGAAATTTCGGCTCGATCGACGGCGATCCGCCGGCGGCCATGCGCTACACCGAAGCTCGCCTGTCGCGCATCGCGGCCACGATGCTCGAGGATATCGACAAGGAAACCGTCGATTTCCGCCCCAATTACGACGAAAGCGAAGTCGAGCCCGAAGTCCTTCCGGCGCGTGTTCCCAATCTTTTGATCAACGGAAGCGCCGGCATCGCGGTGGGCATGGCCACCAATATTCCGCCGCACAATTTGAGCGAAATGATCGACGCCGCGATTTTATTGGTCCAGAATCCGGCCGCGCATCTCTCCAAAATCGCCGAACTGGTCAAAGGTCCCGATTTTCCCACCGGCGGGCTGATTCTGGGCCACTCCGGGATACACGATTATTTCTCCACCGGCCGAGGATCGATCAAGCTGCGCGCCAAAGCGGCCGTCGAAAAGCTCGGCAAGGAGCGCGAAGCCATCGTCGTGACCGAGCTTCCCTACCAGGTCAACAAGGCGCGCCTGGTGGAGCACATCGCGGCGCTGGTCAACGAGAAAAAACTCGAGGGCATCTCCGACGTTCGCGATGAAAGCGATCGCGACGGCTACCGCGTGGTCATCGAGCTCAAGCGCGGCGAGCAGGCCGAAGTCATCCTCAACAATCTGTACAAGCAGACGCAGATGCAGGTCAACTTCGGCGTCATCATGCTGGCCATCGTCAACGGGCAGCCCCGCGAGCTCGGCATTGTCGATGCGCTTAAGCGCTTCATCGATCACCGCATCGACGTGGTTCGCCGCCGCACCGATTATTTGCTGCGCAAGGCGCGGGAGCGCGAGCATCTCCTGCTCGGCTTCAAGAAAGCGCTTGACAATCTCGACGCCGTGATTCAACTGATCCGCGCCGCGAAAACTCCCAAGGAAGCCCGGGAAGGCCTCGTCGCGCGTTTCGAATTCACGGAGCGTCAGGCCCAGGCCATCATCGAATTGCAGCTCCAGCGCCTCACCGGCATGGAGCAGCAGAAAATTCTCGACGAACTGGCCGAGATCCAGGAAAAAATCAAGGAATATTCGGAAATCCTGAGTTCGGAAAAGGTCCTGCGCGCTCTGATTATCAAGGAACTGAAGGAGGTCCAGAAGGACTTCGGCGACGAGCGCCGCACTCAGATCGTCGAAGACACCGGCGAGATCAAGCTTGAGGATTTGGTTCAGGAAGAAGACGTCGCCGTGACCGTCACGCGCGGCGGATACTTGAAGCGCACCGCGGTCGATACCTATCGCCGCCAGACCCGCGGCGGAAAAGGGCGCATCGGCATGTCCACGCGGGCCGAAGACGTGGTCGAGCACCTCATCATCGCTTCCACGCACGCCTATCTGCTGATTTTCACCAACAAAGGCCGAGTCTATTGGCAGAAAATTTATGAAATTCCGGACGCGGGTACGGCTTCGAAAGGCAAGCACGCTTCGGGCCTGATCAATCTCCAGGCCGATGAACAACCCACCGCGTTCCTTCCCGTTCGGAACCTGGAGCAGCCCGACAGATTCGTCGTGATGGTGACCAAGCAGGGCACCATCAAGAAATGCGCCGTGACCGAGTTCGACAATCCCCGGCCGAGCGGCATTATCGCCATCGGCCTCGATGAAGGCGACGAACTGCTGAGCGCGCGGCTCACCAGCGGCTCCGATTACATCTTCCTCGCCTCGCATGAAGGCATGGCGTGCCGCTTCAAGGAGACTGACGTTCGCGCCATGGGCCGGCCTGCTTCCGGAGTGCGAGGGATGGAGCTTGAGGAAGGCGATTATCTCATCGGAATGGAAGTGGTCGACGAGGATGGTTTGATTCTTTCGATCTCTGAACACGGTTACGGAAAACGCACTCCGCTCGAGGATTA
Source organism: Bryobacteraceae bacterium (assembly GCA_030044325.1). Lineage (GTDB taxonomy): Bacteria > Acidobacteriota > Terriglobia > Bryobacterales > Bryobacteraceae > Palsa-187. The sequence goes on along the minus strand of JASHWA010000381.1, from coordinate 5,286 downwards.
TCGCCTGACCGCGCGCGGCCGCAAGGGCGTGATCAACATGAAGACCACCGCCAAGATCGGCAAGGTAGTCGCGATCCTGTCGGTGAAGGAAGATTCGGATCTGATGATCATCACCAAGCAGGGCCAGATCATCCGCATCGATTCGGCTTCGATTCGCCAAGCCGGACGGTCCACGCAGGGCGTACGCCTGGTCAACGTCGACGCCTCCGATCAGGTCGCCGCCGCAAGCCTGATTCCGGAAGCCGAAGCAAACGGACAGGAAGAACTGCCCTTGCAGTGACCCAATCCTGGCTCCCGATTCCTGGCGCCGGAATTCGCTTCAACTCGCCCGCGCCAGAATGCGAGGCTCTTCGTGCACCGGCTCCTGCGGCGTGTCCAGGCGAATCGCCGCCAGATCCGAAATCAAATTTCCGGCCCACAGATAGATGTTGTGTTCGCGAACGTAGGTGCGCATCCGCGCCATCCGCGCCTGCTTCTCCTGCGGCGCCATCGCCAGCGCCGCATGGATCGCATCGGCCAGCTGTTCGGTATCGTAGGGATTCACCAGCAGCGCATCCATCAATTCCTGGCTCGCGCCCGTGAAGCGGCTGAGGATCAGCGTGCCCTGCTCGTCCGCGCGCGCCGCGATGTATTCCTTGGCGACCAGATTCATGCCGTCGTGGAGCGAAGTCACCATGCACACGTCGGCGGCGCGATAGTACGGCAGAATCTCCTGGTGGCTGTGGTGCCGCGGCAGGAACAGGATCGGCCTCCAGTCGCTCGACTGGAAGCGCCGGTTGATGCGCTCCGCCTCCGATTCCACCTCCTCCATCAGCTGGTGATATCGCCGGATATGCGTTCTGCTCGGCGCCCCGATCTGCACGAAGGTGAACTGGCGCCGGTAAGACGGCCATCTTTCGAAAAACATCTCGATCGCCCGAAAACGCTCCGGAATTCCCTTGGTGTAATCCACGCGATCCACCCCGATCCCCAGCATCGGCGCGCTCAGCCCGAATTTCCTCAGCAGTGCCGAGCGCAGCGTATAGCCCGATTCGGCCGGCGCGGCCTCATTGGGAAAATTCACGCTGATGGGGAACGGCCGCACGAATGTGAAATGCTTGCGCCGGTTCACCGCGAAACGCTCGCGATCGATCCGCGATTCGAGCGTACGATCCACCGTGTCCAGAAAATTGTTGCAGTGCGACTGGACGTGAAAACCGATGAGATCCGCGCCCAGCAGCCCGTCCAGCAGCTCCCGCTGCCACGGACAAATCGCGAACGCCTCCGGATTGGGCCAGGGGATGTGCCAGAAGATCGCCACGCGCGCGTCCGGCCGCGCTTCCTTGATCATGCGCGGCGCCAGCGCGAAATGATAATCCTGCACCAGCGCCAGCGGATCGCGCTCCGCGGCGGCTTCCTCCAAAAACGCATCGGCGAAGCGGCGATTCGCCGCCTGATAGTACTCCCAATCGCTCGCGCGAAACGAGGGCCGCGTGTGCGCGATGTGGCACAGCGGCCACAAGCCTTCATTCGCGAAGCCCAGATAAAATCCCTGCTCTTCTTCCGCCGAAAGCCATACGCGCCGCAGCGTGTATTGCGGATGATCGGGAGGAACGCGCAGACGGTCGTGATCGTCCACCGCTTCCCGATCCGCGTCTCCGGTGCCCTGCGCGATCCAGGTCCCATCGCAGGCGCGCAGAATCGGTTCGAGCGCGGTCACCAGTCCGCTCGCCGGAACCGAGCACTCGATCGCGCCGTTGCGCCGCAGATGTTCGTAAGGTTCGCGATTGGAAATCGCGAACAAACGGCTGCCTCCCAGCTTGCTCTGCACCGAAACCCGAAGGCGCTCCGCCGTCCAGATCGATTCGCCCAGGTCGCGCAGCCGCGCTTCTTCCTCCGCCGCCGCCCGCGCCGCGGTCAGGCTGACCGCCAGCTTCGCCACCTCGCGCTCCAGTGGACCGAAGGTTCCCTCCGGCGTGATATCCGGACGCACCGCAGCCGACCCGCGATGCACATCGCTCAGCCACTTGGTCAGGCGCGCCAGCGGACGCCGCAGACTCCATTGCAGAATCAGCAGCGTCACGCACACGATCAGCGCCGTCTGCACCACCAGCCCCGTCAGCGCATGTTTCCATAACGCGACTTCGCGAGTCTGAATGTAGCCCGCATCTTCATAAATCGCGACCGCGCCGAGCGGCCCGTCGCCGGACTGGATCGGCGATTCGTACACGTACATGAGCCGTCCCTGCGCGTGAATAAATGTTCCCGCTCCGCCCGCGCGCCAGTGCGCCCGCTCCACCGGCGTCGGCGCATGCCCTAGCCGCGTCGCCAGATCCAGCGTCTGCACCACTGGCTGCCCTTGCGCATCGTAAGCCGCCACTCCCGCCAATCCCTGCTGATCCTGGAACCGGCTCACCAGATTTTCCAGATCCTCGTAAGAGCCGCTCTCCGCACGCAGCGCAAAAAGCGGAGCCGCCGCCGTTTCCAGCGTGTACGCGAGCATCGGTGCGTGCCGCTCCAGGTCGCGTTTCATGCCCGACGTTTCCGCGTGCGTCTGATAATAAGCGATCGCCAGCGACACAATCGCCACGCCGGCAATCAGCGACAGGTTCAATCGGACGCTAAGTCGCATGAGCTCCTTGGAATCCATCATGAAGCACGCCGATGGCCCAATAGTGGATTTAACGGTTTAGCGCCGCTCGCTTGTAACGCTACGAGAAAGATTTACGTATCTTAAGAAATAGTTGCCCGATTCTGTTAAGTTTCGTCACGCAAACTTCGCTCATAAAAAATGAGAGATTTGAAAACGCTCTTAGCCAAAGCCACTCCTGCTCGATCCGGCGACGAGCTTGCCGGAATCGCCGCCGAATCGGCCGAAGAGCGCGCCCGCGCCCAGATGGAGCTCGCCGGCGTTCCCTTGCGCCGCTTTTTGGATGAACCGGTGATCCCTTATGAGGACGACGAAGTCACTCGGTTAGTCCTCGACTCGCACGATTCCACCGCGTTCGCCCCCATCGCGCATTTGACCGTCGGCGATTTTCGCGAATGGCTCCTCGACGAAGAAACCACCGGCGAGCGCATCGCCGCGATTTCCACTGGCGTCACGCCGGAAATGGCCGCCGCGGTTTCCAAAATCATGCGCGCGCAGGATCTGATCACCGCCGGCGCGAAACCGCGCGTGGTCACGCGATTCCGCGACACCATCGGCTTGCCCGGCCGCTTGTCGACGCGGCTGCAGCCCAACCATCCCACCGACGATCCGCGCGGAATCGCCGCCAGCGTAATCGATGGATTGCTCCACGCGAACGGCGACGCGGTGATCGGCGTGAATCCTGCAAGCGACGACGTTGCGACCGTCGAGCGCCTCCTGCGCATGCTCGATCGCGTGCGCGAGACCCTCGAAATTCCCACCCAGATCTGCGTCCTCGCGCACGTCACCACGCAGATGAGAGCGCTCGCGCGCGGCGCGCCCCTCGATCTGGTGTTCCAGTCCATCGCCGGAACCGAAGCCGCCAATCGCGCCTTCGGAATCGATGTCCGGATGCTCGACGACGCCTGCGCGGCCGTCCTCGATTTGAAACGCGGCCAAAACGTCATGTACTTCGAGACCGGCCAGGGCAGCGCGCTCTCGGCCAACGCGCATCACGGCGTCGATCAGCAGACCTGCGAGGCGCGCGCTTACGCAGTCGCTCGGCGCTATCGCCCGCTGCTGGTAAATACCGTCGTCGGATTCATCGGCCCCGAATATCTGTTCGACGGAAAACAGATCGCGCGCGCCGGCCTGGAAGACCATTTCTGCGGCAAGCTCCTGGGACTTCCCATGGGCTGCGACGTGTGCTACACCAATCACGCCGAGGCGGATCAGGACGATATGGATTCGCTGTTGACCCTGCTGGGCGTCGCCGGATGCAATTACATCATGGGCGTTCCCGGCGCGGACGATATCATGCTGAACTATCAGAGCACCTCGTTTCATGACGCCCTATATCTTCGCTCGCTGCTGAAACTGCGCCCCGCGCCCGAATTCGAAGCGTGGCTCGAGCGCATGGGAATCGCCGGCGGCGGCCTGCGCCTCCGCACCCCGCATACTCTCCCCGCCCCCTTCGCCCGAGCCATCGAAGCCGCCGGTTAAGCGCATGCCGCATACTGGAGTCAGCGCATGTTCGAACTCTTCGTCGCCCGCCGTTACCTCCGCGCCAAACGCAAGCAGGTGGTCATCTCCGTGATCACGGTGATCTCCGTGATCGGCGTCGCCGCCGGCGTGATGGCGCTGGTGATCGCGCTTGCCATCAATAACGGTTTTTCGAGCACCCTCGAACGCGATCTGCTGGGCGCCACCGCCGCGGTTTCCATTCAGGAAAAAGAGCCGGCCAATGGGATCGACAACTGGGAACAGATCACGGCCAAGCTCGAAAAACTGCCCCACGTCACCAGCGCTGCGCCCGGTTTGTATGAAACCGCGCTGATCAGCGGTCCCGTCAACAGCGGCGGCGCGCTGATCAAGGGAATCCTGGTGAAGCCCGGCGCGTCCTTGCCGCAAGCGCTGATCCATTTAAAACAAGGATCGCTCGACGCGTTGCGCTCGAGCGACGGTCTGCCCGCCATGATCCTCGGATCGCGCCTGGCCGAATCGATCGGCGCTGCCGTGGGCAAACAGGTGACCCTCATCATCCCCTGCGGCAAGCCCACTCCCTTCGGATGCCAGCCCTCCACTCCCCGCTTCATCCTCGCCGGGACGGTCGAAACCGGATTCTTCGACATCGATTCGCACTGGGCCTACATGTCGCTCGCCGCGGCCCAGAAGGCGTTCGGCCTCGAAGACGTGGTCAACAGCATCGAACTGCATCTCGACGACATCTTCAAGGCTCCCGAAGTCGCGCGCGAGGCCGAAACCGTGATCGGGCCGAAGCTCGCCGCGCTCACCTGGGAGGAGCAGAATCACGAGATTTTCAACGCGCTCAAAAACGAGCGTGTCGCCCTCGTGATCACCATCGGCTTGATTCAACTGGTGGCCGCGCTGAACATTCTGATCACGCTGGTAATGATGGTCATGGAAAAGCACCGTGACATCGCCATCCTCATGTCGATGGGCGCGCGCGCGCGCCAGATTCGCAATATCTTCGTGTTCGAAGGCGCGCTGATCGGCGCGGTGGGAACTGTCGTCGGATTGATTGTCGGCTACACGCTGAGCTACTGCGCCGGCCATTATCACTGGATCACGCTGAATGAAGACGTCTATTCGCTCGCCTGGGTCCCCTTCGACGCGCGCTGGACCGACGGCGTGTTTATCGCCCTGGCGGCGATGGC
>JASHWA010000380.1 GCA_030044325.1 Bryobacteraceae bacterium | reverse complement strand
CCAAGGGCGGGAGACCGATCAGCGGGTCCATGCGGCCCACCGGCGGCGACAAAGCCATCGCCGGCAAGAAGCAGTATTTCCGGCGCAAGAAAGTGTGCCGCTTCTGTGTCGACAAAATCGACGACATCAATTACAAAGACGTTCGCCTGTTGAGCTCATTTATGAGCGAGCGCGGAAAGATCACGCCGCGGCGCATTTCGGGCGTGTGCGCTCCGCACCAGCGGCGTCTTGCCGAAGCGATCAAGCAGGCGCGCAACATCGCGCTGATGCCGTTTTCGACATCGATTTGACTTTTTCTTTGTCGAAATCAATATAGGAAGAATCGTCATGGAAATCATCCTGAGAGAAGATATCGATAAACTGGGCTCGCGCGGCCAGGTGGTGAAGGTCGCCGCGGGCTACGCGCGCAATTTTCTGCTGCCGCGCCGTCTCGCGGTGGAAGCCACCGAAGCCAACAAGAAGATCGTCGAGCAGGAGCGCCAGGCGCACCTCCGCAAAGAAGCCAAGCTTCAGGCCGACGCCGCTGATCTGGGCAAACTCCTGGGCGCGGTCGAGCTGACCATCGCCCAGAAAGCCGGCGAAAACGATCAGCTGTTCGGTTCGGTGACCGCGGGCGACATCGCCGTGGCGCTTGAAAAGCAGGGCTACTCGATCGACCGCCGCAAGGTGCAACTCGACGAGCCGATCAAGACGCTCGGTGATTTCAAGGTCGCGCTGCGCCTGCATAAAGATGTTTCCGTCGATGTGCCCGTGCACGTCGTCAGAGAAGAGTAGTTGTCCAGCGTTCCAGAATTATTGCGGGAAGCGGCCATGGGGCGCGTGGGCGTCGACCGCCGCTTCATCCGCGCCATTCTCGACCAGAACGATCCCGCCGCGATCCTGGCTTTCTCACGGGAATCGCGCGACAATAACCGCATCGAGATCGATCCGCTGCTGATCGATCTTCTGCGTCATTATCAAACGCCTGAAGCGCTCGATTTTTTCATCGATGTCGCGCGCCGCAATGCCGAGGATCTTTCCGACGATCTCATTGTGGTCCTGCTTCCGTTTCGCGAAAAGGCGATCGAGCCGCTGCTGGCCCTTTATCACGAACTGGGTGAAGAGCAGGCATCGGACGTCGGATTCCTGCTTGCGGGAATGCAGGTTCGCGACCCGCGCATTCTCGAAGCGCTGCTCGAACGGCTGGAATTCGACGCGGCCGACGGCGCATTTCTGTTGGGACTGTACGGAGATCCCGCGGCGAGACCGGCCCTTGAAAAAATGCTCGCCCAAATTCCGGAGGAAGACAAGGAATTGCGCCGGGAAATCTCCTATGCCATCGAGCAATTAGATCCAAATCCGGAGCCGTATGAGCCGATCCCGTTCGACATATTCAAAGAATATCCCGAGCGAGATTTACCGACGTTTGATTTGCTTCCCGAGCCGGAACGGCTGGAAATGCTGAATAATTCTGATGCGTTGATTCGCGCCGGCGCGGCGCACAGCTTTTTTAACGCCGAATTGAATGCGAAATCGCGCGCCGCTTTATTGGAGCTGGCGAAATCCGATCCGGAAGCCGCAGTACGCGCGCGCGCCTGGGAGTCGCTCGCCGATGCGACCACGGAGTCGGCGATTCGAGAGGCTATGACGGCGGTGCTCAGCGACGAATCGCGTCCGGTCGAAGAACGTGGCGGAGCGGCGGTCGGATTATACGGCGTGGCCGATCGCGATGAAGTCTGGCGCGGCATAGAAGCGCTGTATCAGATCCCGGCCGGGCGCGCCAAAGCGCTCGAAGCCATGTGGCGCTCACTGTGGCCCGAGTACGCCAGGTTTTTCCCCGCGCATCTCGACGACAAAGATCCGAAGATCGTGCGCGAAGCCCTGCGCGGCGCGGGTTATTTCGAGCTCGCGCGCTACATCGACAAGATCAAAAAATATTTCGATGCGGAAGAGCCGTTCGATCATCTGCGCGAAGATGCGTTGTTCGCCTATGCTCTGGCGATGCCCGGCGAAACCACGCGCGGACGCGTTCGCGGCCTGTTGCGCAAGCTCGAATCGATCACGCCGCTGACCTCCTATGAAACCGAGTTGGTCGAGTTCGCCCTGGATGAACGCCTGCGCCTGCACGGCCTCGATCCGGTTTTCAGCGCGGAAGGCGAGGACGAACCGGAGGAGCCGGAACCCGCACCGCAAAAAGTCGGCCGCAACGATCCCTGCCCGTGCGGCAGCGGGAAGAAGTATAAGAAGTGCTGCGGGGCTGTGAATTAGCCGCCAATCTAAACCGCTGCGAGTTCGCGCCGCGCGCCGATCTGGCGCAGGCACCGGTCGATCCACTGCTTGGTGAGTTTTTCCTGCACGCCGTTTTGCGAAAGCCGCGTCCGCAGATTCGAAAAATCAACGTGGTCGAGCGACTGGTCCTGGTTGAAGCAGGAAAACACGACCGTCTCCTCACCCGTCAGCGGATCTTTGTGCATCTGCAAACACTGCGCGCAAATCTCTTTCATCATGCACTGCATGGGCGAGTTGATCGACCCGATCGCCCGGTGTTCCGGCTTCAAGAACGGCGCCAGCACTCCATGCCGCGCGCGCTGCACCGCATGCATCATTGCATCCGACCCGATCACCACCAGCCGGTCGACCGAATTCAGCGGAATCTCAGGGTCGTCCAGATCGCCACGTCCGTAAGCCGCGATCGCCTCGACGATATTTCCGACGAACGCTTTATCCTGCTCGCGCCCGGGCGTGAAGCCGGGAGCTTCATCGCAACACCACACGACGACATCGGCCGCCTTTTCGATCTCTTCGACCTTGTATCGATCGATGATCTTCTTATATCCCGCAAAATAAATAGTGCGCGAGCCCTCGGCGCGAAGCTGCTGGCCGATCGAAAACAGCACCGCATTTCCCAAACCCCCGCCGATCAATAAAACAGTTTCCTGCGCCGGCGTTTCGGTGGGCGTTCCCGTGGGACCCATCAGAATCACCGGTTCACCCGGTTTCAACAGCGCGCACAGATCCGACGATCCGCCCATTTCGAGCACGATGGTCGAAAGCAGTGCCTTTTCCCGATCGACCGACGCGCCGGTGAGAGCCAACCCCTCCATCGCGAGCGTGGTTCCGTTGGCGCGTGCGGCGAGCGTCTCGTAATTCTGCAAGCGATAAAACTGCCCCGGCTTAAACGCGCGCGCCGCCATTGGCGCTTTCACCACAACTTCCACGATCGTCGGCGTGAGCCGGATCACATCGTGCACCACCGCGCGGAGCTCTTCATTCAAATTTTCGATTTTCGATGGCGCGGGCGCGCGCCGCGCGAGCGTTCGCGAAACCACGGGATACCCCTGTTTGGCGCTCGCCATCGCTTTGACGACGTTGCCCGCGTAGGATGGATGCAGATCCCCGAAAAAGCTGATCGCGCGGCCGTCGGCGCGCAGCGACAGCAGCACTCGCGACGCCGCTGGCTTCGCCACGCGCTCCGGTTTTACAGGGTGACCGTCCTCATCCACCGCCTGAAACCACTTGCCGTCGAGGAAAACATTATGCGGATCTTCGCGGCCGAGCACGGTGTTCGGCTGTGTCCCGGCCGCGACCAGAATCGCCTTCGCCGGCATGCGCAGCGTTTCGCCCGCCGCGTTTTTCACCATCAGCGCGGAGGCATGGCCAAAGCGATCGACCCCCACTTCCACCGGCGTCAGGTTTTCTGCAAAACGAATCCCTTCCTCGAGTGCCTTGGCCACCTCTTCGTGATTCAACGTGTAGCTTGGGGCATCGATCAGCCGGCGCCGGTAAGCGATCGTCACGCCGCCCCAGGAATTGAGCAGTTTTACGAAATCCGGTTCGCGGCCCTCGGTCCGCGCCGCCGCGCGTTCGGCGCGAATCGCCCGCGCATGCGCCAGGAACTCGTCCGCGGCCGCCGATTCCTCCGCGCTCCATCCCGCGCGAACGTCGCTGCGCTCGGCGGCGAGTTTTTCGTACCGCGCCAGAAATTTTTCCACCTGCACCACGTAATAGGCGAGCGATTCGGTGGCCGTATCGATCGCCGTCAGCCCTCCGCCGATCACCACGATGGGCATGCGCAGTTGCAAGTTCGCCACCGAGTTCGTTTTCGCCGCGCCGGTGAGCTGAAGCGCCATCAGAAAATCGGAAGCCTGCCGCACGCCGCGCGCTAACCCGTTCTTCATCGGGATCACCGTCGGCCGTCCCGCGCCCGCGCACAGCGCCACGTGATCGAACCCCAGCTCGAACGCCGAATCGACGCTGATGGTCCCGCCGAATCGCACGCCTCCGAACATCGAAAATTGCGCGCGGCGCTCCAGTAAAAGCCGGATGATTTTCAGGAAATTTTTGTTCCAGCGAACCGTGATTCCATATTCCGCCACGCCACCGAACCCCGCCATCACGCGGTCGTTGAGCGACTCGTACAGCTCGTTCACGTCGTGAATCGGATGGAACGGAACGCGCTCGCCCAGCGCAGTCACGCCCGAAACGTTGGGATCGAGCGGTTCGATTTTCAATCCATCCACCGCGACCACCGCGTGGCCGTCATTCATCAGATGATGCGCCAGCGTAAATCCGGCCGGCCCCAGCCCGACCACCAAAACCTTGTATCCCGAATCCGGCTGCGGCACGGGACGCGCGAAATCCAGCGGATTCCAGCGCGTGAGCAGGCTGTAAATCTCGAAACCCCAGGGGAGCTCCAATACATCTTTGAGCGTTCGTGTTTCAATCTGCGGAATGTCCACCGGGTCCTGCTTCTGGAACACGCAGGCTTTCATGCAGTCGTTGCAGATGCGATGGCCGGTTCCCGCGCACATGGGATTGTCCGTGGTGACGATGGCCAGCGCGCCGATCGAGTTTCCGCGCTGCTTCACCACGTTCATCTCGGAGATTTTTTCATCGAGCGGGCAGCCGGCGAGCGTCACGCCGAACACGCTCGACTTGAATGCCCCGTTTTTTTCCTGGAGCCCGGTCGAGCAGGAATCCTTCGCCTGATTGTGGCACTTGATGCAGTAATGCGCCTGGTCTAGCGCGGCAGGTAGATCCATCCCCGCGTCAGTCAGCTTGAACCCTTGGCGATGGCGCAATTTCGACGCCGGAAACACGAAGCGCGCGATGCCGCCGCTCTCGATGGTTTCCACCGGCACCAAATGCTGCGGGTCGAGCTTATGCGGCACCCGAAACAGAATTCCCTGATGATGTCTTGCCTGTCCCGCGCGCGAAAGCGCCGCCCACGCCGCATACCGCAGCGCTTTGGCAAGCTGCTCGGCATGCTCGCTTTCGTTTTCGAGCCACTTCGAAACGTGCTCGACGAAAATTTCTTCGGTGAGCGGGCCATTGAACAGCGCTTCGAGCCCGGCCTGAAGCGCGGCGCCGTCGATGGCCTCCGCATGCTCCGCGCTGACTCCGCTGATCGCTTTTTTCTGCACGAATTTGCGCTTGAGCGCGTACAGCGGCTCGAGCGCGTTGTGCCGCGCCTGAAGTTCGCGAACCTCCGCGGAAATTCCGAACAGCTCGCCCAAAAAGTCCTCGACGTGCGGCGCCAGTTCGATCATCAATTCCGATTGGGCCTTGCGCGCCGGCGCGGCAGCGCGCGCGTCCATCAGCCGGTCAAACAGCGAAAGATCCGCGGATTTCAGATAATTCAGGAAAACCGAATCCAGCCGCACCAACCCCTCTCGGGCGTACAGGTCCTCGAAGGCGAAACCCCACTTCAGATTCAGCACGGGCAACATTTTACAGATGCGCTTCAGGCGAGAAAGATGCGAAGAGCTACCCCCAGTATAGCCCTGGCAGATTAAGATTTGCTCGCCGAGCGTAGCCGAAATGCTGCTATCGCACTCGCGTGCGGAGGTGATCGCGCAGGCCGCAAATGTCGAGCAACATGAGAGCGTGGCGCGCAGGAAGGCGCCCGGAAAAAGGAGAACGAGACGATGAGACGCATGATTCTGATTTCCATGCTTACAACGGCGGCGATGTTCGCGCAATCCACCGGAACGCAGGTTGCGCATGCCGGCAAATCGACCAGCGCGACCAAGCATGGTAAGAAGGCCACCAAGTCGAAAGCCAAATCGGCGAGCACTGCACAGAAGTAAGAATCCGGGCCGGTCGCACCGCGATCGGCCCGCTTCCTCCATCACCTGCGGTTGGCACTAAATCGAAACGCATCAACTGTCTACGTTGCCTGAGCAGCGTCCGCGTTTATGACTTGTTCACGAGTTTTCTATGCCTTTTTTAGGCAAAAAATTCTATCCTGGACTTGCTTTTTGTTCGCAGAGTCTTCCTAATTTCCGAAAAAAGTTTGGATGCCAGGGAAACGAAAATGAACCGCAATCCAGTCGTGCGCCAGATGCGCCGTGTCGCCCATTTCGCCCAGAAGCCGGGTAAGCTTCGCAATCTCGCGGTCCTGACCGCTTTCGCGTGCTTGCTTTCCGGTACGCAGAACGTGAGGGCCGCCGATCCGGCGCTCGGCGTGATTTCCGGCGTCGCTCGCGATGCGACCAGCGGGAAGCCGGTTCCGGGGGTACAGATCGTCGCGCAAAATCTGGGCTTGCGCACGTTTGCATCGGATGCGACCGATGCGGACGGAAAATTCGAGTTCACGGCTCTCGAAGCCGGTCAGTATGAGGTCGCCGCAGCCAAGGGCGGCTTCGAGGAGTCGTCAATTCACGTGCAGCTCGATGCGGGGCGCATCGTCCGCGTCGAGATTCCATTGGCGACCGCGGGCGGCGCCGGCTCTTTGGAGGCGCCCCTGTCCGCGCGCGAAAAGATGCTGCTCGATCGTATCGAGCATCTCGAAGAACGGCTGGCCGCGCTCGAGAGCGCGGCGGGAAACAAGCCGTCCACGGCGCCCGTTGCCGCCGCGGTCGCTTCGACCGCTTCCCCCACGCCGTCTCCGGCGGCTGCTGCTTCGGCTCCGTGGTCCGCTCCGCCGGCCGGCGATGCAGCCTCGCTTCCGCAATCCACGGCACCCGCGCAAGCATCGGCGCCGCAAGAACCTCCCAAACCGGCCGAGCCCTTTGCTTTCGCTGACTGGACCTGGCTTACCGGCAACTCGCGCGTGACCGAAACGCCCTTCGATACACCTTTCTTCACCCCCGAAATTCGTGTGGACGTCGATTATGTTTACGACTACAACCACCCGGCGGATCACACCATCGGCGGATCGAGCGAGATTTTCCGCGCGGGCGAGGTTCAGCTGACGCAATTTGGCGTAGGCGGCGATTTTCACTGGAAGAATGTGCGCGGCCGGCTGATGACTCAGTTCGGAATGTACGCGGAAACCACCCCCCGCAACGACGCGAGCCCCGCGCTCGGCGGTTGGGACCTGGATACGGCTTATCGCTACATCTCGGAAGCCTACGGCGGATACCATTTCGACGTTATGCACGGAATTAACGTCGATGCCGGAATCTTCATGTCGTATGTGGGACTTTTCAGTTATTACCAGTTCGATAACTGGGCGTATCAACCGTCTTATGTCTCCTCCAACACGCCGTGGTTCTTCAACGGCGTCCGAATCCAGGTTTTCCCCACCGATAAGCTGAAAATCGAGCCCTGGTTTGTCAACGGATGGCAGTCCTACGGGAAATTCAACAAAGCTCCGGGACTCGGTATGCAGATTCTCTACCGTCCCACCAGCTGGCTATCTGTTTTAGGCAACCAATATGAAGGCACCGACACTCTCGGCGTGCCGGGACGACATCGGATTCACACGGACGATAGCGTCCAGATCAAATACTACGACAATAAGGCGCATTTCATCGACAAGGCTGCGATGACGATGACCGTGGATGCCGGCTGCGAATTCGGCACGAATAGCGGAGTGAGCTGCTATGGAGGCAACGCCGCCAAGCCATCGCAGTACTTCCTCGGCTTCATGGCGTATCAGAGGTTCTGGTTCGATCGCGACAA
>JASHWA010000379.1 GCA_030044325.1 Bryobacteraceae bacterium | reverse complement strand
AGGCCGAAGAGCAGTCGATGCCGCGAATTCTCGATCGCGTGATCGCCAATCCGCCCCGGGTGTTCTGTTTGCAAACGCGCGGGCCGCTGATTCTGCGCGATCTTGAAAAATTGCGACAGATTCGCGGCCTGCGCGTCAGCTTTTCCATCACCACCGATCGCGAAGACGTTCGCAAGCTGTACGAACCGCTCTGCGCGCCCATCGAAGAACGCCTGGACGTGATCCGCGCCCTGCGCGACGCCGGCATCGAAGTTTACGCGACGCTCGCTCCGCTGCTTCCCTGCGATCCCGAAAATCTGGCGCGAATCGCGATCGATGCCGCGGGAAGAACGCTCATCGGCGATCCCCTGCATATTCGCGCCGTGAAGCCGCGCGGAGCCACCACGCGCGAGGCCGCGTTCCGAATCGCACAGGCGCAGGGTCACCAGGACTGGCTCGACGCATCCTTCCAAGCGGAACTCGTCGAGCGCATCGACAACGAGGCCCGCCGTGCCGGATTGCGTTTCGAGACCGGGCCGCGCGGATTTGCGAAACTGGCGGCGTGAACGAGATTATTTCGTACAATCCTGCAACCGGCAGCGAGCTCGGCCGAACCAGGCTCGCAACCGCGGAAGATTACGATCGAATCGCGGAAAATTCCGCGCGCGCTTTTGAAAAATGGAGCGTTGTTCCCGCGCCCCGGCGCGGCGAAATCGTGCGCGAGATCGGCGACGCGCTGCGTGAAAAAAAAGAGGATCTCGGCCGCCTGGTGACCGCGGAAATGGGAAAAATTCTCGCCGAAGGCCGCGGCGAAGTCCAGGAGATGATCGACGTCGCCGATTTCGCCGTCGGATTATCGCGCCAGCTGTACGGGCTTACCATGCCGAGCGAGCGCGCGCGCCACCGCTTGTACGAACAATGGCATCCGCTCGGGCCGGCCGGCGTGATCAGCGCCTTCAATTTTCCGGTCGCCGTGTGGAGCTGGAACGCGCTGATCGCCATGGTGTGCGGCGATACCGTGATCTGGAAGCCGTCGCTCAAGACTCCGCTGAGCGCGGTTGCGGTGCAGGAAATCTGCGATGGCGTGCTCGATCGCCACGGATTTTCGGGCGTGTTGAGCCTGGTGATCGGAACCGACGACGTGGTCGGCGAACGAATGATTCGCGACCGGAGGCTGCCGCTGATCTCTGCCACCGGTTCGACGCGCATGGGCCGTCACGTCGCGCAAGTGGTCGCGGAAAGATTGGGACGAACGCTGCTCGAACTGGGCGGAAACAACGGCGTGATCGTGATGGACGACGCCGATCCCGAACTGGTGGCCCGCGCCGTGCTGTTCGGCGCCGTCGGAACCGCCGGCCAGCGCTGCACCTCCATCCGGCGATTATTTCTGCACCGTGCTATCGCATCGAAGATCACCGGCCGGCTGATCGCCGCATACCGCCAGGTGCGCATCGGCGATCCGCTCGATCCGGCCACGCTGATGGGCCCGCTGATCGATCAGACCGCGGTCGAAAACATGATGCGCGGGCTCGAACGGATTCGCGCCGAAGGCGGGGAAGTGATTTACGGAGGCGCGCGCCTGGGAGGCTGTTTCGTCGAGCCCACGCTGGTCAGATCGAAACCCTCCATGCCTATCTTGCAGGAAGAAATTTTCGCGCCGATTCTGCATTTGATCGAATTCGACGCGCTCCCGGAAGCCGTTGCATGGCACAACGCCGTTCCGCAAGGACTATCCTCGGCGATCTTCACCGACAGCCTGAAATCCGCCGAAACATTTTTGAGCGCGCGCGGAAGCGACTGCGGAATCGCCAACGTCAACATCGGCACCAGCGGGGCGGAAATCGGCGGAGCTTTCGGCGGCGAAAAAGACACCGGCGGCGGACGCGAATCGGGAAGCGACGCGTGGAAATCCTACATGCGCCGCCAGACCGTGACCATCAACTGGAGCGGCGAGATGCCCCTTGCGCAGGGCATCGTCTTCGGCTAGGGCTGCTTTGCGGGCGACGTGACGCGCTCCGGCTGCTCGTGACTATCGCGCTGGTGAATCAGTCCCGTAATGATCGTGGGAAAAAGCTTCTCTTTCTGCTTGAGGACCTGGTCGTTGCCCTGCCACTCGAAGTGCACCACGCCGACCGAGTCCACGAACATGATGATGGGCGCGACCGGACGATGCTCCGGCGAAAGATCCGCGAACTTGAGCAGCTCGTCTTTGCTCAGAAACCCGACCGGGAAATTGGGACGATAGCGCTGGATGAAGGGAGTCACCAGGTATGGCGCGTGATCCCCGAGCGCCGCGCCGACCACCTGGAATCCGCGCGAGCCGTACTTGTCCTGAAGTTTTGAAGCGAAGTTGATCATGTCGATGCAATCCTCGCAATCGGTGAGAAACAGGACCACCATCACCACCTTGCCCCGGAGTTTCTTTATGCTGATGTTCTTTTTGTCGGGCGTCTCGATGGAGACATTGGCGAGCGGACGCGGCAGCTTCGCGTAAGCGGCGGTCGAAAGGCACAGCGCCACCAGGATACTGATCACCAAACTGCGGAACATCTTCTTATCTTAAAGCCTGAGAGCCTGTTGAAAAAGGGGACAGACTGCGCTCCTGCTAGGTGACCACTTCTTCGAGCCAGTCCGGCCGCTTCAATACCTCCCGCGGACGACTCCCGTCCGGCGGCCCGATGATTCCGTCGCGCTGCATCATGTCCAGAATGCGCGCCGCGCGTCCGTAGCCCAGCCGCAGGCGCCGCTGCAGCGTGGAAGTCGAGGCTTTCCCCATCTCCACCACGATGCGCACCGCTTCGTGATACATGGGATCCTCGGTTCCGTCGAATTCCTCCGCATCCTGCTCCTCATCGTCGCTCGGCGGCGCGATCAGGAACGATTTGTCGTATTCCGGCTCGGCCTGCTGCTTCCAGAAATCCACCACGCGATTGGTTTCGGCTTCGCTGACGAAGGCCCCGTGCACGCGAATCAGCCGCGACGATCCCGGCGGCAAAAACAGCATATCGCCTTTGCCCAGCAGATGCTCCGCGCCCATCACGTCCAGCACCGTCCGCGAATCGACCCTGGTGGCCACCCGGAAACTGACGCGCGACGGAAAATTCGCCTTGATCAATCCCGTGATCACGTCCACGCTCGGCCGCTGCGTGGCCAGCACCAGGTGCATGCCCACCGCGCGCGCCATCTGCGCCAGGCGCGTCACCGATTCTTCCACGTTGGCCCGCTCCAGCATCATCAGATCCGCCAGTTCGTCGATCACGATCAGCACGTACGGAATCTGTTCCAGCTCTTCTTCCGCTTCCTCCGCGAACAGGTCGCGCGGCTCGGCCTCCAGCAGCCGGACTTTCTTGTTGTACTGCTCGATATTGCGCACGCCCTGCGACGCGAGCAGCTTCAATCTCCGCTCCATTTCGAGCACCGCGTTGCGCAGCGCGTTGGTGGCCTTCTTGGCGTCGGTGATCACCGGCGTCAGCAGGTGCGGAACCCCCTCGTACAAGCCGAATTCCAGGCGCTTGGGATCCACCATGATCATGCGCACCTGCCGCGGCGTGGCCTTGTACAAAATCGACATGATCAGCGAATTGAGCATCACGCTCTTGCCCGATCCCGTCGAACCCGCGATCAGCAAATGCGGCATCGAATCGAGCGAGGCGACTTTGATTCGCCCGTTGATGTCTTTTCCGAGCGCGATGGTCAGCGGCGAAGGCGACGCGTTGAACTCGTCGGATTCGAGAATCTGGCGCAAACTGATCACCTCGCGCTTGGAATTGGGAACCTCGATTCCCACCGTCGGCTTCCCCGGAATCCTCTCGATCAGAATCGATTCCGCCTGCAACCCCAGGCACAAGTCTTCGCTGAGCGTGGTGATCCGCGAATATTTCACGCCCGCTTCGGGCTTGAATTCGAACGTGGTCACCACCGGACCCGGGTTGATCTGCGTCACCGATCCGAAAACGTTGAACTCCTCGAATTTCGACTTGATGCGCGCCGCGATCTCCTTCAGCTCGGCCGAATCGTACGCCGATCGCGCCGAGGGTTCCTGAAGCAGATCGGTGGGTGGAATCTGAAAATCGGCGCGAGGCTTGGATGGCGCGGCCACCGGTTTGCGATCGATCGGAATTGGCTCCGGTTTGCGAATTTCGGGCGGCGGCGCAGGCGCCGGCATCAGATCCAGCGCGCGAATCGGAATATCTTCGATCTCGCCTTCCTGCTCTTCAAATGGCGCCGGCTCCGGAACGATCTCCGGAGCAGACATACTTTCCTGCTTCCGTTGCCTCGACCTCGCGCGTTCCGCGCGCCACTGGACGAACCGGTGCGCGAGCGCCCGAATCCACGCGACGGGAGGACGGAACCACGCCGCCAGCATGCGCATCTCGAATTTCGAAATCAGGTACAGAGAAACGATCCAGCATGCGGCCGTCAACAGCAGCGCGCCGGTCAGGTTCATGTTGGCGGTCAGCTCATCGGCCATGATCGAGCCGGCGAGCCCGCCCGCCGGGATCATTCCCGCGATCGGTTTCCAGCCCGCGAATCCCAGCGCCGCGCAGCTCGATCCGATGAACAGCGCCGAACCCGTGGTCTTGATAAACGGCGATTCGATCGCCGACGAACTTATCCATTTGAATCCGAGCAGCCATAACAACGCCGGAATCGCGTAAGCCGCGAACCCGAAGGCTTGGAGCAGCAGATCGGAAAGGAACGCGCCCACCCGTCCGGTAAGATTGGCGACTTTTGCCGCCGCCGCCACCGTATCAAAGGAAGGATCGAACGGCTGATACGACGCCAGACTCGCGAAAATAAACAGTCCCGCGAATAGAAACACAACCGCGGCAGCTTCATTCAGCCGTGAATGCGGCGTGGGTCCTAGAAATTTCATCTCCCGCTTGCACGGAAGAGGGCCAGAGCAGTCACCATTCTACCAAAGAAGCGGCGGCCTACAGCACCACGCGCCCGTCGCCGTCCCTCCGCGTAACGCGCTCGCGATCCAGAAATTCGAGCAACGGGATCGCGTATTTTCGCGAAACTCCCGTCCAGTCCTTGAAATCGGCCACGGAAAACCGCTCGCCTTTGCGCCCCTGAAGCGATTTTCTCAAACCCTCCACCGCGGAGACATGATAAATCAGATCGTCGCCCACCCGGATCAGCTTGCGATTCTTCAGCAGAATTTGAAGCAGAGACCGCGCGCGCGCCGCTTCCACGCCGCATTTCGCCAGAACTTCCGTGGTGGATGGAACCGCCAGCCCGCCCTCGCGAAATTGCGCTTCGATCTTCTCCGCGGCCGATTCCTCGTCCTCCTTGAGCGTCACGCGATGTGAGGCGAGCCTCACATTTTCCCCCTCCGCCGCGATATCCTTCGCGCGCGCGAGCAGCGCGTCCAGAAGAAACCCTGGGGCGCCCGAAAGCTCGCGGCTGCGCAGCTCTTCTTTCGCCATGCCGGGTTGCAGCGGATGGCTGCGATGAAAATCCTTGAGGATCTCGCGAATCTTCGCGACCGTCCCATCGATCCACGCGCGCGAAACCAGCCAGTCGCCCGCCAGCCGGACCAATCCCTCCGGCTCGCCGATCTCAACCGCGAGGATTCCCGTGCGCGCAACGATCTCCGCGGCGCTCATTCCGAATTTCGATTCGTTCACCAGGATCGAAACGCGATCCCCGTTTTCCAGCCGGCCGAGCCGTTGATCGATCTGCGCGCGCCGCATCCGCGCCGGCGCCGCCATATCCACCACCACCCCTCCGCCGATCGTCACCACCGGCGAAAACATGCGCACGATAAATCGATCCCCCGGCAGCAGCAGCAGCGGTTCCCGCAAAATGAACCGCACATGCGCGCGTGTGTCCGGCCGCATCGGTTCGAGCGATGAAAGCAATCGCGCCTGCGCCTCCACTTCCGCCGTTCCCGTGTGGAAATGCACGGGCGCCCGATGTTTTAAAGGGTGGGCGCCTGCCAGCAGCTCGAACGCGCAATCCACCATCCGCGTCGCGTGAAACAGACCGGGCGGCGCGATCGTCATCCCCCGCCGCGCCTCGCTCGCATCGATGCCCGCCAGATTCACCGCGGTCCGTTCCCCCGCTCGCGCCCGCTCCACCGGGGAACCGTGCACCTGCACTCCGCGAATTCGCGCGCGAATCCCGGCAGGATAGAGTTCGACTTCATCTTCCACCGCGAGGCTTCCGGAAACCAAAGTTCCCGTAACCACGGCTCCATGCCCCCGCATCGAAAAACTGCGGTCGATCGGCAGCCGCGGATGGCGCGACGCGTCTTTCCCCGCGATCTCGCCCGCCGTCCGGTCGAGCGCCGCGCGCAGTTGATCGAGACCCTGCATGGTCGTCGCGCTCACCGGAATCACCGGCGCGCTTTCAAGAAACGATCCCGCCACGAACTCCTCCACCTCCAGCCGCACCAGGTCGAGAATGTCCTGATCGACCAGATCGCACTTGGTCAGCGCGATAATCCCGCGGCGGATTCCGAGCAGCCGGCAAATTTCAAAATGCTCGCGCGTCTGCGGCTTGATGGATTCATCCGCGGCGATCACGAACAGCACCGCGTCGATTCCCGACGCGCCCGCGAGCATGTTCTTGACGAACCGCTCATGCCCCGGCACGTCGACAAACCCGATGGAGCCCAGATGCGCGAACCCCAGATCGATCGAAATCCCGCGGCGTTTCTCTTCCTCGAGCCGGTCCGTATCGATCCCCGTGAGCGCGCGCACCAGCGAAGTCTTTCCGTGATCGATATGCCCGGCGGTCCCAACGATGAGAGGAATGTCCGCGATCTCCTACTTACGAATATAGGCCGTTCATGAACAGGAATGAACGTGAAATACCGCCAGCGCCGCTTGCTGGAGCAGACCGGGAGTATAGATCCCGGCCTCGCGAACAGGCGCGACGGCCCTCAACAGCCGTGCTCAGCCAGGTGCTCTTCGACGGACTGAAAGGTCCGCTCGGTCAGGGATAAAAGTTGGTCGAGCTGGCAGGTGGTTGTGCCCAGCGCGCAGGTGCGGCACACGCGGCAGCGCGCCAGCGCCTCGCGGTAGGCGAAGTTGTCGTCGATGGCCAGTCTGAGCAGTCGCCTTTTTTCGACGCAATCCATGCTGCTCCACATCGGCCTCGCGCGCGCGGTATTATCTCGGATTTTTCCTATCGCTCGACTGTGTGGAAATAGTCCGACTGCAACTCGCGGTCCCAATGCGCTACAGCCCCTCGCGTGAGAGCGGGCCCAGCCTCCTCAATGTCGAGCGCCAAAGTGATAAGTTGTCAAACATGACCAAAAATGTGCTCACTCTGCTCACCCTGGCCGCCCTGGGGATGGCCGCGCCGAAAACCGAGCTCGGCATGATCAACGGCGCGGCGTATCGCATCGACATTCCGGACAACTGGAACGGCGGACTGGTGGTGTACTGCCACGGCTACAACGCGAGCCCGGTGAAATATAACGATCAGAAGCTTCCGCCGATTTTGCAGCCGTTCCTCGATCAGGGCTACGCGCTGGCGCAATCGGGCTACGCGGGCGGCGGATGGGCGGTGGAGGAAGCCGTTGTCGATACGGAGAGCCTGCGGCGCTACTTCGTCGAAAAATTCGGCAAGCCGAAAGAGACGTTCATCACGGGGCATTCGATGGGCGGATTTCTGACGATGATGCTGATGGAGCGTTATCCGACGCAATACGACGCCGCTTTGCCGATGTGCGGACCGCTCGCGCCCGCCGATCTGTTCATGACGCGCGGCGCCTTCGACAGCTACGTGCTGTTCAATTATTATTTTCCGGGCGTGCTGCCCAAGCCGAACGAAATTCCCAAGGATTTTGCCGACAATCGCGAGCTGGTTGAAAAGATCCAGAAAGCGCTGGACGCCGCGCCTGAAAAGGCGGCTTCATTGCGCCATTTCCGCGACTCGAATCTCAAGAGCAATCGCGATCTGGCGGGCACCACGGGCTTCATCGCTTACATGATCAAGGAACTGGACGAGCGTAGCGGCGGCAATCCCTTCGACAATCGCAACGAGATTTACAACGGCACGCTCGACGACGTGAAAACCAACGCGGAGATCGCGCGCTACGCGGCCGATCCGCAGGCGCTCGCGTATCTGCGCAATTTTTATACGCCCACCGGGCACATTTTGCATCCGATGCTCGCGATTCATACGAGTTACGATCCGCTGGTGCCGGTGTGGATTCCGAACAACTACCAAACCACGCTTCAAAACGCGGGCGCCGAAAGCCTTTTCGTGCAGCAGTATGTGAACCACGACGGGCATTGCGCCATCATGCCGGACGAGATCGCCGAAGGATTCACGGAGCTGCGGGACTGGAAGTCGAAAGGCGTGAAGCCAAGAGCGGGCGAGGTCCCGAAAGCGACAGCGTCGGGGAATTGACGCAGTTCGTAGTTGGTGGTTAGCGGTTCGTCGCCGGATGTGCGGCGGCGACGGAAATCGCGCGGCCGGGGGAATCTGCGATTCAGCGGCGCGAAAAGAGCCAGGTGATCAGCGTCAGCACGAGGCTGAGGAGCAGGCAGGTGACGATCGGGAAATAGAACGTGGTGTGTTTTCCGCGCAGCACGATATCGCCGGGAAGGCGGCCGAAGCGAATGGGCAGGCGCTCGCCTAGGGTGAAAATCACGCCGATCACGATCAAAAAAATGCCGGCGTAGATGAGCAATCGCCCCACAGCTTAATCCTATAATGAAGCGGAGGACTTATCCTGCTTATGATTCTTGAAGCCACCATGCCGTCGGCTCTCGAAGACGAATTTAATCCACGGCTATCGGCCGAAGCTCGATTCGACTCGGCCGCGGCGCGGCTCGGCCTCGACGATGGAATGCGCAAGGTTCTGCGCACGCCGTCGCGCGAGATTATCGTTCACATTCCCGTGGTGCTCGACGACGGCCGGCTGGAGGTGTTCACGGGTTATCGCGTGCAGCATTCGATCGCGCGGGGTCCGGCCAAGGGCGGAATCCGCTACGCGCCGGACGTGACGCTCGATGAAGTACGCGCGCTCGCGTCGTGGATGACGTGGAAGTGCGCGGTGGTGAATATTCCGTTCGGCGGAGGAAAGGGCGGCGTGATCTGCGATCCCTCGCTGCTTTCCGAATTCGAGCTGGAGCGCATCACGCGGCGCTACACGGCGGAGATTTTCGAATTCATCGGGCCGGAGATCGACGTTCCGGCGCCGGACATGAACACGAATGAGCAGACCATGGCGTGGATCATGGACACGTATTCGATGCATGCGCGGCAGACGCAGGCCGCGGTGGTCACCGGCAAGCCCATCGCGCTCGGCGGATCGCGCGGGCGGGCGGAAGCGACCGGGCGCGGATGCATGATCGTCACCGATCAGGCGCTGCGCAAGCTGGGACTGGAGCGGCGCGAAACGCGCGTGGTCATTCAGGGATTCGGAAACGTGGGCGGGATGGCCGCGCGGCTGATGTCGCGCGCGGGTTATCGCATCGTCTGCATTGTCGAGTGGGACGCCGCCGTGTACAACGCCAAGGGCCTGGACATCGCCGCGCTGATGAAGCACCGGCGCGATACCGGATCGATTCAGGGATTCGAAGGCGGCGAAGAGATCGACCGCAACGACGCGTTGTTCCTCGAAACCGACGTGCTGATTCCGGCGGCCAAGGAAAACGTGATCACGTCGCACAATGCCGACCGGCTGCGCTGCAAGATTCTGTGCGAAGGCGCCAACGGCCCGTGCACGCAGTTCGCCGATCCGATCCTCGCCGATAAAGGAATTTTCGTGATTCCCGATATTCTGGCCAACGCGGGCGGCGTGACGGTATCGTATTTCGAGTGGGTGCAGGATCGCCAAGGCTATTTCTGGAGCGAGCAGATGGTGAACGATCGCCTGGAAGAGATCATGGTGAACAGCTTCCAGGACGTGGTGGCCTACTCGGAAAAGCACGGCGTGAACAACCGGCTGGCGGCGTACATGCTTTCGCTTGACCGGGTCGCGCAGGCGATCCGGCTGCGTGGGATATACGCGTAGGATCCAGCCGCCTCACCGCTTGTAGCCGTTTTTGAGATCTTCGAGCGACTGGGTTTCGTTCTTCGTCGGCACGACTTTATCCGGATCGATGCGCACCATCACATAGGTGATGTGATCGTCGATTCTGGTGAACCAGTGGCCGGTGCCCGCGGGGATCACCATCATGTCGCCGGCTTTGAGCTCGGTGGTGACGGGATGCTCGATCGACCGGGCGTTGTATCCCGGGCCGTTCTGTTCGCGAACGGTCTTAAGCGTGTCCGGACGTTTCTTGGGATCGACCAGATCGGGTCCGGTGGCGAGCGTCGCGGAGCCGTCGAGAATGTAATACACCTCGCTGATCTGCTCGTGCTCGGCGACCGTCTCGGTTTCAGCCGTCCCCGTGCCCGTTTTCCCGCGATGCACGATGCCGATGCCCACCTGCGACTTTCCGACATCCACCGAGCGCACCTGCTGATCGATGATCCGCTGCTGGATCGCGCGCGCCAGGTACGCGTCGAGCTCGCTTTTGGGAATGTAGGATGCAGAGCAGTGATGGCACGTCGGGGCGGGAGCCTGCGCCATCAGCATGAATGCCAGCGCAACGGCCGGGATCGCAAGTTTTCGCATGGATGATTTATATCACGGGGCGAATTGCGGCGATCGCGCCGCTGCCGGAAAAATCACCCCCGCGCTTACGCACGGGGCTTGCTCCCGACGGCGGGATGCTCCGGCAGCGGGCAGTAGTGGCTTTTCGAAAAACCCTCGGCCTCGATGCCCAAAGCGTGGTTGTAGCGGGCGCGGAAGTTTTCCCACGCGATCGCGGCGGTCAACTCGACCAGCTGCCGGTTGTCGAAGTGCTTCTGCAATTCCCCGAACAGGTTTTCGTCGATTTCCACCGGTGTAACCGTCATCTGAACGGCATAGCTCACCACCAGTTTTTCAACGTCGGTGAGCTCCGGCGAGGATTCGAAATCGCTCAAGGCGCGCAGCTTCGCCTCGGTCAGGCCCGATTTTCTGCCCACGGCAGATCCGATGTCGATTCAAAACGGGCATCCCACCATCATGGCCGCTTTGATACTCGCCAGCTCCTTAAGCGTCTCAGGAATAGAGTGTGCCGCCGCTTGAGCCTGCTCCATTTGGCCCACCCCGCGCAGGAGGCCGGGGTGGTGAGCCGTCACTTTTACGGGAACAATCACGCGTCCAACGGAACGTTTCGTCATCCAATAGACGAAACGGGTGAACAGGTTAGCTTGGGCAGGTTCGATGGCGGGGATTCTGGGCATGGTTGTAGGATGACGGCGGATCGGGCCGGGACGCAACCTTCCTCAGGCGTGAACCGTATTGTTATAATGTGAGTTCCCTATGGATAAGAAGATTATCCTGTTGACGCCGCGAGGGTTTTGCGCAGGCGTGGTGCGCGCGATCGACGTGGTCAAGATCGTGCTGGACCTGTACGGCGCGCCGATCTACGTGCGCAAAGAGATCGTCCATAACCGGCACGTGGTGGACGAGCTGCGCGGCGCCGGAGCGATTTTTGTAGAGGAGCTGGAGGAAGTCCCCGAGGGCGCGCGGGTGATTTTCAGCGCTCACGGGGTTTCGCCGGCGGTCCGGGCGCAGGCCCGGGCGCGGAACCTGCATGTAATCGACGCGACCTGCCCCTTGGTGACCAAAGTTCACCTCGAAGCCGTTCAGTTTGCGAGAAAAGGCTATACCATCGTGCTGATCGGCCATAAGGATCACGATGAGGTGATCGGCACGCTGGGCGAAGCGCCGGATTCGACCGTTCTGGTGTCGACCGAAGAGGATGTCGATCGCCTTGAAGTAAAAGACCCCGAGCGCGTATCTTATATTACGCAGACTACGTTGAGCCTGGACGAAACCAAGGATATCGTGGCGCGTCTGAAGGTACGGTTCCCGGCGATTCAGGGTCCCAAGGCGCAGGATATCTGCTATGCCACGGAAAACCGGCAACTTGCGGTAAAAGCGGTGGTTCCGCTGTGCCGGGTGCTGCTGGTGGTGGGATCGCAGAACAGCTCGAATTCGCGCCGGCTGGTGGAAGTTTGCCAGAATATGGGGGTTCCGGCGTACCTGATTGACGATTTGAGCGAAGTTCAGGAGGCCTGGCTCGCGGGCGTCGATACGGTGGCCGTGACGGCGGGGGCGTCGGCGCCGGAGAATTTGGTCGGGGAGCTGATCGAGTCGCTCCGGGCGCGCGGCTTCAACCGGCTTGAGGAAATGGAGATCAAAGAGGAAGACGTGCGCTTCAATCTTCCTTCCGAGCTGGCACGGACGGTTCAGTTGCAAACCGCTTCGCGCGTATGAGTCCCATTTTACAGGTGGCGGACGCATTGACCGCCGGCTCGGCGCAGGCGGTGCGCCGCGCGGTGGATTACATGCTTTCGCTCCAGCGGCCGGAAGGCTACTGGTGGGCCGACCTGACGGCCGATTCGACGCTCGAATCGGATTTCGTTTTACTGGAACTGTGGCGCCATCCGCCGGTGAATGGCGCGTGGAATCCGCCCACGCGTCCGTTGATCGACAAGGCGGTGAATTCGATACTGGCGCGCCAGTTGCCCGACGGCGGATTCAATATCTACGCGGAGGGTCCCTCGGAGCTGAGCGCGACGGTGAAGGCGTACACGGCGCTGAAGCTCGCCGGGATCGGCCAGGACGATCCGCGATTGAGGCGCGCGCGCGATTTTATTCTCGCTTCGGGCGGATTGCAGCGGGCGAATTCTTACGTCAAGATCAACCTGAGCCTGTTCGGGCTGTATCCGCGGGAGCATACGCCGGCGATTCCGCCGGAGGGGATGCTGCTCGGCAATCTGATCTACGAGATGTCGTCGTGGACGCGCGCGATCGTGATTCCGCTGGCCATCGTGCACGCCATGAATCCGCAGCGTCCGGTGCCGGCCGGATTCACGTTAAACGAGCTGATCAAGCCCGGAGTTCCCTTCGAGTTTCCAAATAACGAAGGGTTTTTTAGCTGGAGGAATTTCTTCCTCAAAGCGGATAAATTTTTGAAATTCTGGGAAAAACGCATGTGGCGCGGCGTGCGGACCAAGGCCATCCGCAAGGCCGAACAGTGGATGCTCGAACGCACGCGCTACACCGACGGCGTGGCGGCGATCTATCCGCCCATGATGTACGTGATCATGGCGCTCGATCTGCT
>JASHWA010000378.1 GCA_030044325.1 Bryobacteraceae bacterium | reverse complement strand
GGTTCGTGTTCAAGGAGCAGTTTCTTCCCGGATGGGAGGCGCGGCTCGACGGAAAGCCGGCGCCGATCGAGCGCTGGAACACCGCATTTCAGGCGGTAACGGTTTCAGCGGGCGAGCATCGGCTGGAGTTTCACTACCGCTCGCGAGCGCTGGGCCGCGGCGCCTGGATTTCCGCGGTTGCGCTGGCGGCGCTGCTGATTGCTCTGATGAGGCAGCCGCGCGAACGCGCTCGATGACTGTCGCGCCTGATCGCACCGAGCCGTTCTAATGGCCTGAGTTGTAAGTTCGTGGAAGAATTCCAGCGGCCGCGGACGGCCGACCTTAGAGTCCGCGCGCGGCTTCAGCCGCGCTATCCGATTCGATTGGCGGAGCTGAAGCTCCGCGCGGCATCAATGCCGCCCTCCAAATTCCGGCTGCGAGATATTCAGAGGATTTCCGATTCATGCCACCAGCGTTGGTCAGCAGTTCAAAGAAATCCCGAAGCAGAGCGGGCTTGAGCGCTCACGCCATGGACGGGCGAGCTGCGCGGGTGCGGAATTCGTGCTGGAGGATCTCGATCGCCGCGCGATCCCCTTCAAAGCGCACCACCCGTCCGCGCGCCACCAGCTTTAACGCGCATCGATTGTCCAACTGCGCCGGCCAGTCGATAGCCAACTCCACGCGGCGGCCGGGAAGCAGCGGATGGGTGGTCGTGAAGATCACGCCGGAGCTCGAAATGTCGACCGTTCTGCCGGCGCCCAAAAGCTCCCCCTCGCGCCGGCCGAGCACGCGATATTCAACTTCCCTCTCAATCGACATGCGGCCCGCCGAGCGGCGGTCGGGTTGTTTCGGCGTCTTCATCCGATTTGAGAATGCCAGCGCCGGTTGCGCGAGACAATAGGATGCGAGATCGATTTTACGGTAGTACAGGCGAACTAATCCGCGGGTAGTACGAATTGCGAAAGAGGCAGACATGGGTTCCAGCCGCTTGCAGCAACAGTTGGAAATCGACGGTCGCAAGCTGATGCTTTCGAATGTCGACAAGGTGCTCTACCCCGAAGCCGAATTCAGCAAGGGGCAGGTGATCGATTTCTACATCCGCGTCTCGCGCTACCTGCTGCCGCATCTGAAAGACCGCCCGGTGACTCTCAAGCGCTATCCCAACGGCGTCGGGGGCAAACATTTTTACGAGAAAGACGCGCCGCGATTCACGCCGGAGTGGGTCCGGACCTTCCCCGTCGCCCGGCGGGCCGGAGGCGAGCCGATCCATTACATCGTCATCGACGATCTCGCCACGCTGGTGTGGTGCGCCAACCTCGCCAATCTCGAGCTGCACCCGTTTCTGCACCGCGCGCCCCGGATCGAGCAGCCCACCGCCGTCGTTTTCGATCTCGATCCGGGCGAAGGCTCGGATATTCTGACCTGCGCGCGCGTCGCGTTCCTGTTGAAAGAATTGTTCGAGAAGTGGCGCCTGGAATCGTTTCCCAAGGTCTCCGGATCGCGCGGCATCCAGGTTTACGTTCCGCTGAACAGCGCGGCAAGCTATTCCACGACGCGCCCGTTCGCCGAATCCGTCGCCGAACTGCTGGCGCGCGAGCATCCCGGCCTGATCGTCGCGAGGATGGCGAAAAGCGCGCGGGGATCGAAGGTTCTGATCGACTGGAGCCAGAATTCGGATTTCAAGACGACCGTCTCGGTGTATTCGCTGCGGGCCAAGAGCGCGCTTCCGTTCGTCTCGATGCCGGTGAGCTGGGACGAACTGGAGCGCGCGGCGCGAAATTCGAAGCGGGAGGCTCTGCGCTTCGGCCCGGATGCCGCGCTGAAGCGCCTGGAGCGCGAAGGCGATCTGTTCGCGCCCGTTCTCACGAAAAAACAAAAGCTGCCGGCGGAGTTTCAAAAAGCCTGAGCAAGCAATCGCTTTCGGCCGGTTTATTGCGCGTAGCCGAGCGATCTGATCCGTTCGATCGCGCTCTGATCGGGGCGCCCGGCCGGCGGCAGGCGGTGCGGAATCGACGACGTCCATCGGCTCAGACGCTCGATCAGCGGCCCGGCGGCGTCGCGGTCCGCGGGATATTGGTTGTGCAGCTCATCCGGGTCCTTGGCGAGATCGTACAACTCGATCGACCCTACGCTCCAGGCGATCAGTTTCGACCATCCCGAATAAATCGCGCGCCGCACGCCGCGCAGCCGGAAGGTTTCATCATCGCTTAGGAAGCGTCCCTCGGAGAACACGGCGCGATCCGGATCGTCCGGCAATCGCAAACTGCGGCCGGCGAGATTGGCCGGAGCGGCCAGGCCCGCGACATCCAGAATGGTGGGCAGCAGATCGACGTGGCTCACCAGCGCCGAAGATTGTTTCGCCTCATGCTGCCCGGGAAATTTGACCAGCAGCGGAACGTGCACGAAGTCCTGATAAACGAATCCCTCGGCGTGCTGCATCAGCTCGCGCTCGCCGAACGCTTCGCCGTGATCCGAGGTCACGATGATCAGCGCACGGTCGTAAAGGCCGGCGCCGCGCAGCCACGCGAATAATTCTCCCAACCGCGAATCGAGGTAGGCAATTCCGCCGTCGTATTGCGAAATCAGGTCGCGCCGTTCCGCGTCCGTAACCGGCTGCTCATGCAGGTTCACCGCGAACGTCAGATTTTCATGCGACGCCGCGGGCCTGAATTGGGGATCGCGCCCGGGAAACCGATCCCGAAACGGAGGCGGCGGCGTGTAGGGCGTGTGTGCGTCCATATAATTCAGAAAAAGAAAAAACGGACGATCCCGCCTGGCGCCGGCGATCATGGATTCAGCGTCGCGATTCACGTCGCCGGCGCGCATCGAATACGAATCGAACGCGCTTGTATCCATGACCGCGCTCCAGAGATCGCGAGCCGCCTCGCGCAAGTAAAACGGCAGGTGTTCGGTCGAAAGGCGCTGCGGCACGCGATGATCCCACACCGCGAAGCCCTGCGAAAGCCCCATGGCATCCTGCAAAAACGCGTGATTCGCCACCACCCCCGCGGTCGCGTATCCGTGCTCCCGCAAAATCCCGGCGAGCGTTACCGATTTAGTGAGCGGACGGCCGTAAGGAAAATCGGGCATCGACGGATACGCGCCGTGCCAGCTCGGATAGAGCCCGGTGAAGATCGATGCATGGGAAGAAAGCGTGATATCGGACGCGGCGACCGCGCGCGTGTATAGGGTCGCCTGTTGTGCGAATTGGGCGAGCGCGGGGCTGGTGTCGCGTGGATATCCGTAAATCGAAAGATGGTCCGCGCGAACCGTATCCATGCTGATCAGGATGATATTGGGCTCGCCGGCGCTCGCGCCGGCGGCCGGCGGAAGGAATGCCGGACGATTGGTCCCATGCACCGCGCCCGCAATCGCGAGCGTCGCGAGCGCTGCGCCGATGATGGCGAAGCTTCCCCCGATTCTCGCTGGCCGGCGCCATCGCGACCACATATATCCGGCCGCCAGCACCACCACAATCGCGGCAATGGATGCGGCGGTTTTCACCGCGCCGGACGAGAGCCGCAGCTCGTCCTGCGCGATCCACGGCCCCGCGAGCAGGAGCGCCACCGCAGTCCACGGATTCGCCAGCGGTCGCGCGGTTCGCCGCACCTCGTCAATAAAAAGCGCGAGAATCAGCGTGGCGGCGAGCGCACCCGCGATCGCGACAGCGAAAATCTCCGATCGCCCCAGCGCACCTGCCCGCGCCAGGTTCACGCCGAAAGCGACCGCCAGGGACACAATCGCGAAAGCTTCAAGCTTCGATGTGCCGCGAAAAATCGCGCCGCCGATCGCTCCGAAAACGATTCCCGCCGCCGCGTAGGCGGCGACCACGGCTGCGAGCGGCGCCCATTGCCAGGCCATCACCTGCCTTTCCGGACTCCACAGCGTGGGAATCA
>JASHWA010000377.1 GCA_030044325.1 Bryobacteraceae bacterium | reverse complement strand
CCGAAATTCTTGAACGCGCGGTATGGGCTGACGCTGACCGCGCTGGGATGGCCGCTGGTGGTGGTTTACAACATGACGACGATCGGCAGCATCGGCGGGGGATGGCTTTCAGCCGCGTTTTTGAAGCGGGGATGGACGGTGAACCGGGCGCGGAAAACGGCGATGCTCATGTGCGCGCTGGCGGTGGTTCCGATCGTGATGGCAGCGAATGCGAGCCGGTTGTGGGTCGCGGTGGTGCTGGTGGGAATCGCGACGGCGGCGCACCAGGGATGGTCGGCAAACATTTTTACTCTGGCTTCCGACATGTTTCCGAAACGGGCTGTGGCGAGCGTGGTGGGTATCGGAGGGTTCGGCGGCGCGATCGGAGGCATGTTCATCGCCGAGTTCACCGGGTTTGTGCTGCAATTGACGCACAGCTACGTGCCGATGTTCATGATCGCCGGATCGGCGTATTTATTGGCGCTGCTGATCATTCATCTTCTGGTTCCGCGCCTGAAACCGGCTGAGATCGACAGGTAGGCCGGACACGTCCGCTGCTTGGGACGCTCCTGATTGGCACGGGTCGTGCAAGTTCTCTTTTCGATCAGATCGAAGTGCGTTGAGTATTCACGCGCTTGAGCTGAGTGTGTGCGCGCTTTCGCCGCGCGCGGAGGCGCACTTGCGCCAAAAGGAGAACGAAATGAGAATCGCAAATCAACTGGGACTGATTATGACGCTTGCGGCGAGCGTTTTGGGACAGGCGCGCGTGGGAACGTTCGACCGCCAGCCGGTCGTGGTGGCATATTACCGCTCGCCGCAGTGGGCCTCGGTTCTCCACGCCAAGAATGCGGAGCGGGATGCGGCCCGGAAAGCCGGCGATACGCAAAAGGTTCAGGAACTGAACACGTGGGGCGGCGCGCAGCAGAACCTGGCGCATCGACAGCTTATGGGGCAAGCGCCGATCGACAATATTGTCGAAGCGCTTCAGCCTGCTTTCGTCGAGATCGCCCGGAAACAGAAGCTGGATAAAGTTGTCGAGACGCCCGCGGCGGATGAGCGGGGCGAAATGGTGGATGTGACCGATTCGATTCTCGATTGGCTCAAAGCCGACGACCCCACCAGGGCGATCATCCACGAGTTGCGAAACAAGAGCGGAAAGTGACCAAGCGCCCGGCTGTGCCGTGCGCGCGCGAATTGCTATGATCGCGCACATGAGATTCAGCCTGGCGGGAAGAAATGCGCTGGTGACGGGGTCGCGCACGGGACTGGGCAAGGCGATGGCGCTGGGGCTGGCGGAAGCGGGCGCGAACGTGATGGTCCACGGGTCGAAGCCGGACGGGCTGGAGCCGGTTGCCGATGCGGTGCGGGGCGCGGGGGTGAAGGCGGGACACGTGGTGGCCGATCTCGCCGAGGAGGGCGCGCCGGAGCGGCTGATAGAGGCGACGCTCGCCGAGTTCGGCTCGATCGATATTCTGATCAACAACGCGGGAATCGTGCGGCGGGCGCCGGCGGTGGATTATTCGATGAATGACTGGCGGGACGTTTTGGGAATCCATGTCGACGCGGTGTTCCGCCTTTCCCAGCTTGCGGGGAAGCACATGATCGCGCGCGGAGGCGGGAAGATTATCAACATCGCATCGCTGCTGTCGTTTCAGGGCGGAATCCTGGTTCCGGCTTACGCGGCGGCCAAGGGCGCGGTGGCGCAGCTCACCAAGGCGCTGGCGAACGAGTGGGCGTCGAGAGGCGTCAACGTGAACGCGATCGCGCCGGGGTATTTCGAGACCGACCTGACGGCGGCGCTGTACAAAGATCCGGTGCGCAGCCGGCAGATTCTCGAACGCATTCCCGCGGGACGATGGGGCAGGCCGGAGGACATCGCGGGTTTGGCCGTTTTTCTGGCGTCGAACGCGAGCGATTACATGCACGGCTCGATTGTGGCGATCGACGGGGGTTGGCTGGCGCGGTGAGCGTTAACGTTGCGCGCGGAAGGCTCGAACGAGATCAAGCCGCGGAACGTCCAACTTTTGATGCGTACTTATACGACGATCTTTGCAGCGGGAGCGTGCGCGGCGGGACTGATCGCGGCGCAAACGGCTGATCAGCCAGGAGCGAACCGGGTGGAGCGGATCCGCGCGGCGCGCAAATCCAGGGAAAATCGCGCGCGCAAGAGCGTGATGTTCACGCGCGCGTTTCCGGCGCGCAAGGCGATACCGCAGCAGTCCTTCGACGACAGCGCGGACGGGATGCTCGACGGCGCCTACTTCGTGCGCCACGTACTGACGCTTACGGACTCAACCACGAGCGCGATCACTCGCGCGGTGAGCCTTACCGGCACGATGACGTTCGACGGCAAGGGAACCTATTCTTTCACGGGGCAGGAGCTGGACACCAACGTGGGCACAAGTCCGGCGTCTTACACGGTCAGCGGCGTTTATGCGGTGACCTCGAGCGGATTATTGCAGCTCACCAATCCGGTGGATACGACCGATGTCGAGTACGGCGGGGTGGGGGGATCGAACCAGGTGATCGCCAGCGCGACCGAGGGCGCCTACGACGATATCTTCGTGGCGGTTCCGGAAGGTCCGGCGAGCGCGGTTGCGGGCTCTTATCAGGCGGGGTTCATCGACTATCTCAATGGCGACGCATCGGACGTTCGCGACGGCTATTTCACGCTGAGCTCGAACGGAAGCGGGAGCTTCGGCAGCGTCAGCGTGAACGGGGCGATGGCGAACCAGGGCAACACGAACACGACGCAGAATCTTTCGGGCGTCACGTATTCGTTCAGCGGCCCGACCGGAACCATCACTTTTCCGACAGCGTCGAATCCGGCGGCGGAACTGGTGAGCGGCGCGAAGACATTCGCGGTTTCTCCGGACGGAAACATTCTGGTGGGGGGGAATGCGGGAGGGTTCGATCTTATCGTCGCGGTGAAAAGCACCAGCAATGCGACGAACACGATGGTCACGGGGACATATTTCATGGCGGCGCTGGAGAACGACACGTCGGGAGATTGCGGCGCGGCCAACTGCATCGATTCGTATTACGGATCGGTGGCGGCGACGGGGCAGGGCACGGGAACGCAGCATCAGCGCTACACCGCTTTCGACATTGCGGCGTTCGATTACACCGCGGACCTGGCTTACAACTTTCCATCGAACGGGATGTACAATGACGGCGTTTTCGAATGGATGCTGGGATCGGGCGGGGAAAGCGTGCTGCTTTCCGGGTCGGGAACATATTACACGCTGATTGTCGGGTTTGCGGCGCAGACATATTCGGGGTCCGGTGTGTTTTTGAATCCGGACGGGATCGTCAACTCGGCGAATTTCGCTCCGATCACCAATTCAACGGCGCCGGGCGAGTACGTGTCCTTGTTCGGAAGCGACCTCGCGTCGAACGCGCCGGCCAGCTCGCTGCCGCTGCCGACCAATCTCGGCTCCGCGCAGGTGACGGTGAATTCGGCGATGGCGCCGCTGCTGCTGGCTTCGCCGGCGCTGGTGACCGCGCTGATTCCGATGGGGACGGTGCCCTACGATCTGGCGACCTTTGAGGTGAGCGCGAACGGATCGGCATCGAACGCGGTGACGCTGTACACGGCATCGACGGCTCCGGGAGTTTACGCCACCACGTCCAACGGGATCGGGCCGGCGGATGTTTTTCACACCAACTACACGCTGGTGAGCGCGAGCAATCCGGCGGTGGCGGGGGAAACGCTGTTTTTCTACGCGAACGGACTGGGCGCGACGAGTCCCACGGTTTCCGACGGCGCCGCCGCGCCGACCAGTCCGACGGCCGCGGTGCTCGATCCGAATCTTGCGGCGGATATTTTCGATTCGGCGGGGAATTATAACCAGGTCACGATCGTGTCGGCGGTGCTGGCGCCGGGGCTGGCGGGGGTGTATCAGATCAATTTCACGGTTCCCTCGGGAGTCGCTTCGGGCACGGGGTATCTGGAGTTGAGCACGACGGACGGCTACACGTCGGAAGCGAAAATCACCATGCAATAAACCGGGCCATCGCTCTCTCTAGGAGGTTGCTGAAAAACTCCAGCCACCCCCGCCCTCACGGGCAGGGCTGTTCCTGAAATCGTTGAATCGCCGTGGGCCATACAGCCCTGGCCGTCAGGCCGGGGGTTCGCCGAGGAGTTTTTCAGCAACCTGCTAGAGGGCTTGTATGCAGTCCTACGCTGATCCGATTTCCGTCCGACGCTCATGAGCGCGCCGCTCGGGTTTTAACGGTTACGCGCGCGAGGTTGGAGTGAATCACCTCGCGAGCAGCGCGAGTCTATGGGGTAGAGGTCGCCGTGACATGCGCTGACGCGCATCGACGACGCGGTGAATTGGGTCACGGTGGAAGCTTCGGGAGCGGCGGAAGAGTGCTCCGGATCAAGACCTACCATCAGAAGCGCGAAAGGAGAATTCAAATGAATAAAGTGAGTGTGCTGGGGCTGGTGTGTGCAGGCGTACTGGTGACCATGGCGCCGCAGGCCAAGGCAGATCAGTGGGACGAAATGACGGTGTTCACCTTCAATCAACCAGTGGAGATTCCGGGGCAGGTGCTGACTCCCGGGACGTACGTATTCAAGCTGCTCGATTCGCAATCGGACCGGGACATCGTACAGGTGTTCAACAAGAATCAGACCCACATCTACGGGACGTTCCTGGCGATTCCGGATTACCGGCTAAGACCGACGGGCAAAACCGTGATCACGTTTGAAGAGCGCGCGGCGGGCTCGCCGCAAGCGGTGAAGGCGTGGTTTTATCCCGGCGACAACTACGGGCACGAATTCGTTTACGGGAAAGCCAAGGCGCTGGCGCTGGCGGAGGCGAACAATCAGCCGGTAGCGGCGATGCCGAACGAGATGGCCGCGAATACGACCAAGCCGGCCACAACGGCGAGCGCGGCTTCCGTGCAGGCGCTCGAAAAAGCTCCGTTGAAGGCCGAACAGCCGACCCAGGAGGAAGAAGCGGTAATCGAGGTATTCCCGGCGCCGCCCGAACATCACCATCGCCGCGCGACCGAGGAAACGGCGCAGGCCGCGCCTCCTCCTCCGCAGGAGCCCGCACAGCCGCTGCCGGGGACGGCCAGCCCGCTGCCTTTATTCGCGCTGCTGGGTGTCGTTTCCGTGGCTTCGGCGGC
>JASHWA010000376.1 GCA_030044325.1 Bryobacteraceae bacterium | reverse complement strand
ACGACCGCGCTGCTGGCCGATCGCGAAGGGTCGGTGTGGGTGGGGATTGCCGGCCTGGGGTTGGCGCGCTGGCTGGGGTCGCCGGAGTGGGAAAGCTGGGGCGATGCGCAGGGTCTGCCGCATGAAGCGATCTGGTCGATTCATCGCGACGGACAGGGAACCATGTGGGCGGGCACGCTGACCGGCCTCGCGTTTTCGAAAGATCCGGCGTCGCGCGGGCCGGCACGCTGGACCGCGCAGCCGCAGTTTGCCGGCAAGATGATCCTTTCGATCGCGCACTCGCGCGACCGTTCGTTGTGGATCGCCACCGGAAGCGACGGCATCTGGCGCTTGCATCCGGCGACGGGGCGTGCGCAGCAACTGGATCTTGAAAATCTGTACAAGCCGCAGGTGCTGGTGGATGGCGACGATTTCCTGTGGGTATCGACGCGCGGCGCGCTGTATCGCAGCAGGTCGCCGATCGGAGCGGGGATGCCGGCATTGGGGCGGATGCCTGTGCCATCGCTCCCCGGAGACGAAATTTTCGACTCGTTGCTCGAGGACGCGCAGGGCCGGATCTGGGCGGCGGGAAGCGGCGGTCTGACGGAATTCGATCACGGCCGATGGACACGGGTGAGCAAAGCCGACGGCCTGCGCGCGACCGAGCTTAGCGCGGTAGCGATTTCGCCCGATGGCGCGATATGGGTAGGGTATCGCGATCCGCTGGGAGTTTCGCGGCTGGTGCGCGAGGGCGCGAGCTGGCGCGTGGATCACTTCAGCACGGCGAACGGATTGCGCTCGGACCAGGTGGTGTTTCTCGGAACCGACGCGTTGGGCGCAGTGTGGGCGGGAACGGATGCGGGCGTAGACGTGTTCACCGCCGGAGCGTGGAAGCACTACAGCCAGTTGGACGGCCTGGTGTGGGACGACACGGATTCGCACGGGTTTTTCGCGGATACGAACGGGGCCGTGTGGGTGGGCACCAGCCGCGGGCTTTCGCGATTCGAGCGCAAGCCGCGGGCTCCCACGCCTCCGCCGGTGGTGGTGCTGACCATGGCGCGGCTGGGACAGAAGACACTGCAGCCGGGCGTCCCCGCGCGCGTCCCGTTCGCGGACCGCTATCTGGCGGTGCGCTTCAGCGCTCCCGCGCTGTTCGATTCGCGCGAACGGCTGTACCGCTACCGGCTCTCGAACATCGATCCGAAATGGGTGGAGGGAACCGAGAACGAGGCGCGCTACGCCCACCTCCCACCCGGCGATTACACTTTCGAGGTGCTGGCGCGCGATGCGGCGGGCGTGTGGAGCTCGGAACCCGCCAAGCTCGACTTCACCATTCTCCCGGCCTGGTGGGAGGCGTGGTGGCCGTGGTCGATCAGCGGCGCGCTGCTGAGCATTTTCGCGCGCGCGATGTGGCGGCGCCACGTTCTCCGTCACCAACTGGAGCAGGCGCGCCTGGAAACCGCGATCGCGGAGCGAACCGAGGAGCTGGCGCACGAAAAATCGCGCGCGGAAAAAGCCAATCTCGCCAAGAGCGAGTTTCTGGCGCATATGAGCCATGAAATCCGCACGCCGATGAACGGAGTGGTGGGGATGACACATCTGCTGCTCGACAGCCCGCTCACGCAAGAGCAGCGCGAATGGGCGGAAGCGGCGCTCGCCTCGGCCGAATCGCTGCTCACGGTGATCAACGACATTCTGGATTTTTCCAAGATCGAAGCGGGGCGGATGACGGTCCTCAAGGAGACGTTCGATCTGCAATCGCTCATCGAAGAATGCGTGCACATGATGCGCCAGCGCGCGGCCCAAAAGGGACTGGATCTGCGCCTGGATTACCCGCCGCTGCAACGGCTGGTGAGCGGCGACGCGACGCGCGTGCGGCAGATCGTAGTGAATTACATCAGCAACGCGGTGAAGTTCACCGAACGCGGGCGCATCCTGGTGCGCGTCGAGCGCAGCGGAAAGGATTGGCTGATCTCGGTGGCCGACACCGGCATCGGAATCCCGCGCGAGAAACAGGAACTGCTGTTCACCAGTTACACGCAGGCGGAGGGCGCCGATTCACGGCGCTTCGGCGGAACGGGCCTGGGCCTGGCGATTTCGAAAAAGCTGGCCGAGCTGATGGGCGGAAGCGTAGGGCTGCGCAGCGAGCCTCAAAACGGCTCGACGTTCTGGGTGAAGCTTCCGCTCGGCGTGGCCGGGCGGCAGGAGGCTGCGGTAGCGGCGCCCTCCGGACTCAGGCGGCTGATTCTGGTGGCCGACGATAACCGCGTCAATCAGAAACTCGCCCAGCGGCTGCTTTCGAAAATGGGATGCGAGACGGATATCGTCAACGACGGCGCGGAGGCGTTGGAGGCGTGGAGCAAGCGACCCTACGACGCGATCTTCATGGATTGCCAGATGCCGGTGATGGACGGATTCGAAGCGACGCGCCGGATCCGGCGGTCGGGTGGGCGGGGAGCGGCGATCCCCATCATCGCGACCACCGCGGATACGACCACCGGCGATCGCGAGCGCTGCTTGAATGCCGGGATGACGGATTTCGTCACCAAGCCGCTGAGCCTTTCCGATCTTCAACGCGTGCTCGCGGCGTCGTGCGCGCCTTCAGCGAGCGAGCGCGGGTGAGGGTTGCCCGCCGTGCGTCGAGAAGAGTCTCGACGCGGCACGCATGAGTACGCGGGCCACGGCAGAGGGTCTGTCATTTCTTTGCGCAGGCTTCCAAGCGCGCCGCGAGCGCGTCTTCTTCTTCGGGCAGCACGGTGCGCAGATCGAGCACCAGGCGGTCGTCTTCCATTCGCGCGATGACCGGCGGATGTCCGGAGCGAAGCTCGCGCTCCGCATGGACCGCGTCCCCGGGAAGGGCGAGCAGCCAGGTGGGAAGAGTCTGGTCGGGAGTTGAGCCGCCGCCGGCGACGCTCGATCCTGGGATGATTTGAAGCATGGGGATGCGGGCGCGAATCCGCTCCGCGCGCTGGCGAATGCGCTCCGCGGTCATGCGAATCATGCGCAGCGCGGGAATTTCGTCCCATCGCTCAAAAACAAGATGACGCAGGGTTGTTTCAAGCGCCTGGGTGATCAATTTGTCGAGCCTGAGCGCGCGGTACAGCGGATTCCGCCGCAGGCGCGCGACCAGATCCGCATCGCCGGTAAGGAGCCCCGCCTGCGGGCCGCCCAGCAGCTTGTCTCCGCTGAAGGAAACCAGGTTGACGCCGGCGTCCAGGCTGTCCGCAACACACGGCTCGCGAATCCCGAACGGCGCGAGATCGGCGACGCAGCCGCTGCCGAGGTCTTCATACAGCGGAAGGCCGCGCTCGCGCGCGAGCGAGGCGAGCTCATCGAGCGCCGGCTTGGAAGTGAATCCGGCGATATGAAAATTGCTGGGATGAACGCGCATCAGCAGGCGCGTGCGTTCGCCGATGGCGGCGCGGTAGTCGTCGATGTGGGTGCGATTGGTGGCGCCCACTTCGCGCAGAGCCGCGCCGGAGGCGGCCATGATGTCGGGGATGCGAAAGCCGTCGCCGATTTCGATCAGCTCGCCGCGGCTGACGATGGTTTCGCCGCCGCGGGAAAGCTCGTGAAGGGTGAGCAACACGGCGGCGGCATTATTGTTCACCGCGATTCCGGGTTTTCCCGTGAGCTGTTCGAGCAGCGCGTCGATATGCGCGTCGCGCTTGCCGCGGCGCCCGCGCGCGAGATCGTACTCGAGATTCGAATAACCTTCCAGCGGCGAGAATGCGACGCCCGGGGCGCGGCCGAGGTTGGTGTGCAGGATCACGCCGGTTGCGTTGATCACGCGTTGGAGCGATGGGCGCGCGAGCCCGGCCAGGTTGGCGCGAACGCGTTCGGCCGCGGTGGAGGGATCGACATCGGCGCCCGCGCGAAGATCGGCGCGCATTCGGGCGAGCGTGCGGCGGCATTCGGCGATCACGAGCGCGCGCGGTGCGCCGGTATCGTCGAGAGTTGCGGCGACTTCATCGACGGAAGGAAGCTCTCGGAGGCGGGCCTGCATTCAGATCCATGATAAGCGTTCCCCCCCGCGCTTACGCACGGGGCACTGACTGGAATCATCGTCAGAGGGTTGCGTCGCCGTCGTATTGGGTGGGATACCAGGCGGCGGAATCTTCGAGAGCGGCGGCGAGTTCGGGATCCCCGGCTTTATACAGGTAGCACCACGACGGCAGCGCGCGCCGGTTGGGCGTGCGCAGATCGAGGGGCTGAACGGCGTCCATCCAGCAGCCCAGATTTTCGAGCACGTGGATGCCCTCCCGCCGCGAGCGCTCGAGCGCGCGCGAAATCATCGCCGATGCCAGCGGGCAATCGGGCGCCAGCGTTTGAAAATCGGCCAGCATCATTCGCCGCAGCCCGGCAGACGACGCGTCCCTGCGCTCGAAAATCGCATATGCGGCCAGGCGCGAGGCTCTGCGAGCCGTGAGCACCCACGCGTCGCCGGTTTCGAGCGCATGCCCGAAATGCCACTTCAGCGCCCGGGCGCTGCGATCCGCGAGTAAAGTCGCGCGGCGGGTTTTCAGGAGCTCCGTCCAGAAGGCGTCGAAGGCCGGATCGAAGCCGGGCTCCCACGCCAGATCGCAATCGATCTCGAATCGCCGCTGGCGCGCAATTCGATCGGCAATTGCGAGCGGCGCGCCGAGCAGCCGGGCCGCGGCAGCCGCACGCGGCAGCTTGTGCTGAAAGAAGGCGCCGAGCGCGTCTGCGTAGCTGGTCACCCAGAACGCCGCGTGGTCCCAAGCGCCCACCGGAACCTTCGACCAACCCAGGCGGGTCAGCACGGCCTGGGGCATGGGGCCGGCCGTAGTCACCAGGTGCAGGGCAGTTTGGGGGTGCCGGCGGTGGTGCGCGACGAGCATCAGCGAGAATGCACGATAGCGCGGATCCACGGCCCAGCCGATGAGCGTCGCCGCGAAATAATTCCGCCCGCGCCAATGATAGATGGAAGGAACGTTGCCGATGGATCCGACAATTTCGCCGTGATCTTCGAGCACCCATCCTATGGGCCAGCCGGGGATGGCGTGATACGCGGGATTTTCGCACCACAGGCGCATCCAGCGCTCGGGCGGGCGCGGCTTCAAGCCGACCGAGCATTCGAGCGCGGCGATCCGATGGTAATCGTCGAAGGACGCTTCGCGCAGAACGGGCGTCACATCAGCACCTCACCCGGCCAGCGCGCGAGGGTCGCCGCCCAGGAATAGCCGACGCCGAATCCCACCAGCATCGCGGTATGGTTCGCGCCGAACCTTCCCGCGTCACGATCGTCTTTCATCGCGATGGGAATCGATGCGCAGACCGTGTTGCCGCAATCGCGCAAGGCGAGCGAAAAGCGCTCGGGCCGGATCGCCAGTTTTTTGCGCAGATGCTCCAGCATGAACTGATTGGCCTGGTGAAAGATGAACCGATCGATGGCCTC
Organism: Bryobacteraceae bacterium; assembly: GCA_030044325.1. GTDB lineage: Bacteria > Acidobacteriota > Terriglobia > Bryobacterales > Bryobacteraceae > Palsa-187. The sequence continues at coordinate 3,606 of JASHWA010000376.1, read as the reverse complement.
GATCCGCGCTCCGGATTTTTCGAGCAGGCGGCTGACGCACAGGGGCACGGTTTTGAGCGTGAATTCGAAGATTTTTGCGCCATCCATGTGCAGGTTGTCGCGCGCGCGCCAGTTGCCGCTCCCGGCTTCGACCGCGACTGCCGATTCAGCGGTGCGGGGGCAGCGCATCCCTCCGGCGGGCACGATGAGATTTTTCGCGCCGCTGCCATCGGTGCCGAAAACGAACGGCCCCAGGAAATTGTCCCCGCTTTCGACGCCTTCCATCAGCGTGGCGGCGCCGGCATCGCCGAAAATCGTACGCACGCTTTTATCCAGGGGATGAAGAAGCTTGCTGTAGGTTTCGGCCGTGATCAGCAAAACGCGGCGGGCCTGTTGTGTTTCAATGAGTCCCTGAGCCAGGCTCAATCCGTAGACGAATCCGGAACAGCCCAGGTTGAAGTCGAGCGCGCCGGCCGAAGTCGGGATATCCAGCCGGTGCTGCAGCAGGCACGCCGTGGTGGGCAGGAAAAAATCGGGCGTCTGGGTGCAAAACAGGACGAAGTCGATCTGGTCCGGCCGGCAGGCGCCGCTTTCAAAAAGCTTGCGCGCGGCCTCGAAACCGAGATCCGAGGAGCATTCATCCTGGCGCGCAACATGGCGCTGGCGAATCCCTGTTTTCGCTTCGATTTTCTCCACGGGCCAATCCGGAAATTCCTGCGCAAGCTGCGCAGAGGAGACCACTTCTTCCGGCAGATAATACTCAATTGAGTTGATGCGCGCTTTCATGGCTCATGGACTGGGCCCGCGCCAGCAGATCCTCCAGATCGGGGATCGATTGACACTCGAGAAGCTGTTCCGGCGAGAGCGCGAGGCCGCAGTTCGCATCCACCAGCGCCATAAAATTCAGAATTGCGAGAGAATCCCAGTGCTCAAGTTCGGAAAGTCTGTGAACTCCCGTGAGTTTCGATTTGGGCAATTCCATGGCTTGCGAAAGCATTTTTCGGACGTCCATCGGCGAGCTCCTCCGATTTGGGCGTTGCAATTCAACTACCCAAGCCGGCTGGGGATTGGAACGTTACAGGGTCGGGATGGGGACGCATTCGTTAACGTTCTCGGGGCGCCACAGTTAGCGGCGCTGGGTGAAAAAAGATTTCAACAGCTCCGCGCATTGGGCGCCGAGCACGTCTTCGACGATCTCCACGCGATGATTGAGCACATCGGAATCGGCGATGCGGAATTTGCTGCGGACGCCGCCGAAGCGCAGGTCCCGGGCGCCGAAGACCAGGCGCCCGATGCGCGCCGCCACCAGAGCGCCCGCGCACATCACACACGGTTCGAGGGTTGCGTACATAGTCGCGCCCGGCAGCCGATAATTTGCGAGCGCGGCGGAGGCCTCGCGCAGCGCAAGGATTTCGGCGTGGGCCGTCGGATCGCTCATGGCGATGGGCGAGTTGCGTCCGCGCCCGGCCACACGATCGTCGACAACTACAATTGCTCCGACCGGCGCTTCATCCGCGTTGGCGGCTTCGCGCGCCAGATCGAGCGCCATGCGCATGTAGTTTTCGTCAACTGGTGTGATCGACAATGATCTTCCACCCGCGTGGCGTGCGTTTGAACAACAGCGTATAAAAGCCGCCGGCGTCCCCGCCGTCTTGCGGCGCGCGTTCCAGGCGCCACCGGCCGATCACGTAGGCATAATCCGAGTTGATCATGTGGACTTCGAGATCGGAAAAGGTGAGCCGGCCCATCGAACCGCGGGTGGGATAGTGCGACTGGTAGCGCACACGCAACTCCTCCAGCCCTTTGGTGATCTTATCGCCGACGTAAACCGTATCTTTGTCGTAGCCCGTCAGGAAACCGTCGGTGTCGCCGCGATTCCAGTCGAGCTGCTGACGCTCAAGCACGTCGCGAATGGCGGTTTCCGAGGTGACCGGTTTCGGCGCGGATTTGTGAGGCGTGGACTTGGCGGGCGCGCTTTGGGCGGCGCAGCCCAACGTCACCAGTGCGAATAACGTCAATATTTTCGATATCATGACAGTGATGGTCCAGCGGGATTCGGTTTACACCCCGCCAGTTTCGCTCTCCAGGTTATCGGAAATCGAATCGGCATTGGGCGCGGCCATCCGCGGCAAAGCCGAGGTTTTGCGTTTGTCGCTCGCGTGTCTGCTGGCGCGCGGGCACCTGCTGATCGAAGACGTTCCGGGAGTGGGAAAGACCACGCTCGCGCAGGCGCTGGCGCGCAGCGTCGGCTCGAATTTTCACCGGCTCCAGTTCACCTCCGACATGCTGCCGAGCGACGTGCTGGGCGTAACGATTTACAATGCGCACACGCAGGAGTTCGAGTTCAAGCAGGGGCCCATTTTCACCAATTTTCTGCTGGCCGACGAGATCAATCGCGCGACGCCGAAGACGCAATCGGCGCTGCTTGAAGCGATGAACGAGTTGCAGGTGACCATCGACGGGCGAAGCTGGCCGCTGGCGCAGCCGTTCATGGTGATCGCGACGCAGAATCCGGTGGAGCATCACGGAACGTACCCGCTGCCGGAATCGCAGCTCGACCGTTTTTTGATGCGGATTCGCATCGGTTACCCCAATTCGGCGGCGGAGCGCGAAATCGTGAGGCAATCCGCGGTCACCGGACATGATACGGTGCGGCCGGTAATTTCGGGCGGTGAGCTGACTGCGTTACAGGACACGGCGGCGCAGGTTGCCGTGGATGAATCGCTGGTGGATTACATGCTCGCGATCGTGGAGCGGACGCGCGCGCACGAATCGATCGCGATGGGTGTAAGCCCGCGCGGCGCGCAGGCGCTGTTTCGGGCTACGCAGGCGCTGGCGGCCGTGGAGGGCCGCGATTACGCGACGCCGGACGACGTGAAACGGCTGGTGGTGCCGGTATTCGCGCATCGCGTGGTGGTGAACACCAGAATCGCGATCGCGCAGCGCTCGGCCGAAGTGGCCGAAAAAATCCTCGGCGAGATTCTGACGCTGGTGGACGTGCCACTATAGTTAGTGGTTCGTGGTTTGTAGTTCGTCGCCGGTTGCGAACAGCGGGTGTTTTTTCGCAGACCCGACGACTAACCGCTGACCGCCAACTGCGAAGTTTTCCATGAAAACCGCAATTATCGGCCTGCCGATGGTGGGCAAGACCAGTTTGTTTACGATTCTCACCGGCGTGCATGAATCGGCGCGCGTGGGGACGCTGGAGGCGCGCGTGGGGGTGACCAAGGTTCCCGATGCGCGGCTGGAGGCGCTCGCCAAGATTTTTGAGCCGCCGAAGGTCACGCACGCGACAGTCGAGTACCTCGATTTTCCGTCGATTTCCAAAGAGGCCCTGCGCGATCCGAGTTACCTGGCGAGCCTGCGCGTAGTGGATGCGCTGGCGCATGTTCTGCGCGTTTTTGAAAGCGACACGGTGCCGCATGAAAAAGGCTCCGTCGATCCGATGCGCGATTTCGAGGATGTCGAGACGGAGTTGATCCTGAGCGACCTGGTGGTGGTTGAAAAACGGATGGAGCGCGTGGATAAGGATCGTAAGAGGATGAAGAGTCCCGAGCTCGATGCGGAGTTTACGCTGCTGGAACGATTGAAAGCGGAGCTCGAAGCGAATCGTGCGCTGCGGGGACT
>JASHWA010000375.1 GCA_030044325.1 Bryobacteraceae bacterium | reverse complement strand
GTCCACGATCTCGGGTTCCTGTTTCTGTCCACGTATTATCGCTGGTACCGGCTGACCAAAGATCCGGCGCTGCGCGACGTATTGATTGAAGCCGGCCGCACGCTGGCCTTGTGTTTCCAGGAAAAGGGCCAATATTTACGTTCCTTCGTCGGGGAAAATTCCCTGATGATCGATGTAATGATGAACGTGGGCATTATTTTTTACGCCGCGCGCGAGACCGGCGACCGGCGCCTGCGCGACATCGCCGTCCGCCATTCGCTCACCACGCGCCGCGTGCTGGTGCGGGGCGACGGATCCACGGCGCATGAAGGCATTTTCGACACCGACACGGGCGAATTCCTGAAACAGACCACCCACCAGGGTTATCGCGCCGATTCCTGCTGGTCGCGCGGCCTGACCTGGGCGCTGTACGGATTCACCACCTGCTACGAATACAGCCGCGATCCCCACTTCCTGCACACCGCGCAGGCCTGCGCCGATTACTACATCACCTATTCGCCCGCCGACGGAATTCCGCCGTGGGATTTCAACGCGCCGGCCGAAAATCGCACGCTGCTCGATTCCTCCTCGGCCGCCATTTGCGCGGCCGCGCTGCTGCGCCTGTGCCGCCTGGAGCCCGACGCGCTGAAGGCGCATCTGTATTGGTCCGTGGCCGTGCAGATTTTGACGGCGCTGTGCGAGAAGCATCTGGCCAAGTCCGATCCGCAATGGGAAGGAATCTTAAAGGGCGGCGTGTACCACGTGCACAAAGGAATCGGCGTGGATGAATCGGTGATGTGGGGCGAATATTTCTTCTGCGAGGCGCTCGAACGGGTGCTGTGGTAGATCGCCTCGCGGCTAATTCCCGGTCGGCTCCCGCTCGATGTGATCGATCACCAGAATCTCCACCGGCAGCTTGCGCGATTCCAGCCGCAATCCGAGCTGCTGCTGCATGGCCGTGAAAATCGACGGCCCCTGCGCGTCGGTCGAAACGTCGGGCGACAATCGATTCGCCGCCGGGTCCCATTCGAGCTGGAACGTATAGGTGCCGGGCATTCCCGTCCGGTCCACCACCGGAAGCTCGACCATGCGCGACAGCCGGTCGGCGAAGCGCTGCATGGAGACGTGTTGGGCTGTGAGCGCCCCGCGCGTCCCGTTGGTGGTGCTGCCACCGCTCGATTGATTATCCGGCTTGAGCTTGCTGCCTTCCTTGACGGTGACCAGCGCATACACGCGCGCCTGTCTCGCCTCGCGGTGCCCGGTCAGTTGGAAGCGGTCCGCCAGCAGCGTGCGCAGCATCTTTTGAAGATCATCGTCATGGGTTTCGCCGGGCGCCTTGGCCGCGATGTCGAAACGCTCCGCTCCCAGCCAGTCCGGCCCGGAAATCTGATCTTCCCGGATTTCGTACGCCTGCGCGATCAGCCGCTTCAGCGGCATATTCACGCACAGGATCCGGCCGTTGTCCCAATCGCTGTCCGCGCTTCCGCTTCCGGAGCGGTTCGGCTTCACCGACGCAACCTCGAACGCAAGGCGATCCCCGGATTGCGGGAAAGCGCATGCGCCGGCGAGCAGAAACAGCGCGGCGCGGCATTGCATACCTTTAATACGCCCGAGCGCCGAAAAAGTTAACGCCGCGCCACCAGAATCTTCGAAGGGTAACCCGTCTGCCGCACGGCATGCGCGCTGGTGATGCGCAATCCGGCTTCCTCGACCAGCTCCGGAACCGCGTGCTCCACCTGGCGGCCCCAGAACGCGGGCACCAGCTTGCCCGCGACGTCGTACAGGCGGTTGAAGAATTTCGCGTTCTGGCCGATCACCACCAGCGAAAACGTGCCTTCGCTGCGCAGCACGCGCCGGATTTCGCGCAGCGTCAGCCGGATATCGTCCTGCGACAGCAGCTCGAACAGGTAGCAGCACACCACCGCGTCGAAGCTTGAATTTTTGAACGGCATGCTGCGAACGTCCACGGCGCCGCAGTGCGACTGCGCGCGGGGAAACTTGCGGCGCGCGCGATCGAGCGTGCGCGCGGCCATGTTCGGCGACAAATCCAGCCCGAAGGTTTGCCCGTCGAGATTGGCTCTGACCAGCCGCCGGAACATCTCGCCCGATCCCGTGGCCAGCTCCAGCACGCGCATTCCGTTGCGGATTCCCGCGTTGCGCAGGGCGCATTGATGCGCGCGCGAATGGAAAAAAAACGTGCTCACCGGATACACCAAAGCGACCGAATCGTAAATGCGGCGCGTGCGCGCGGCGATGGTGCGCGGCATGCGGTCGGCGCGCGGCAAAAGGAGCGAATAGTTCAAATCACTCAAAGGCGTTTTCCCATCCAAGAGGGTGCTGAAAAAGGGGACAGACGGCTCTGTCCACGCCGGCGGCTCTGCGCGGTTTCCACCGTTCGGGTGCTAAACATGACTACTCGCAAATGTCTCAACCCCGGCAGCCGCGCTGGTCTGCTCCGGCAGCTCGATTCCGGTGGACGTCCCTTCTCCCACCCTGCTGTCGATCCACATTTTGTAATCGTCGCCGAACAACACCTTCAAGCGTTCGTTCACGTTACTGACGCCGATGCCCTGCTCGAACAGCGTCGCCAGCTTGCTTTCTGCAATTCCCACTCCATCGTCTTCCACCAGGATTTGCAATCTGCGCCCCGCCATGCGGCTGCGGATGCGAATCGTTCCGCCGCCGATTTTGTTGGACAATCCGTGGCGGATGCTGTTTTCGACCAGCGGTTGCAGCAGCATGCTCGGCACCAGCAGATCGAGCGTGGCGGGATCGATTTCCTTGGCCACGCGCAGCTTGTCGCCGAAGCGCACCATCTCGATGGCCAGGTAGTCCTCGACGAAAGACAACTCCTCGCCGAGCGGCGTCAGATTTTCCTGCTGCCGCAATAATCGCCGCAGAATCTTCGAGAGTTTGTACACCACCTGGCGCGCCTGTTCCGGATTGGTGCGGATCAGCGACGCCACCGAGTTCAGGGTATTGAACAGAAAATGCGGATTGATCTGCCGGCTGAGCGCCGCCAGGCGCGCTTCGTTCAAACGCAACTGCTGCTGCTCGACTTTTTTCTCGTTGCGCGTGCTGTTCCAGACTTTGATGGGCAGCGCCGTCGCGAACAGGGTGGTCGCGTAAATCGCGACGATCATTCCCGGCCCGTCGGCGCGCCACAGCGTCTGCAAATCGAACACGCGAAAGGTCAGCCGCGCGAGCGTCGAGCGCATCAGCTCGGCCAGAAGAATCGCCAGCACGCAAGCCAGGCTGAAGGCCGGCAGGCGCAGATCGCGCCGGCGGATCAGGCGCCACAAACTCAAATCGGGGAACGGCGAAAATTTCCAGATCGCTTCCTTGTCCGGCGCGATGTCGCGCAGCAGCCCTCCCAGCACGCCCACCGCGGCGAACAGCACGATCGAAACCGTTTCATGCTTGAACAGCGCCGGAATCGAGATCAGCACGCCGGCCATCAGCCCCGTGACGTAGCCGCCCAGGATTCCCATCACCATGCTGCCTTCCATGCCCAGGTCGAGCGCCTGGTAGGAGTCCGGATTCAACACGCGCGCGAGCACCCCGGTTCCGAAGATGGCCGCGCACACCAGGGCCATCTGGATGCGCTGGCCGAGCGTGCGCTCCTCGCGCATCAGCATGCGCTGGAACCGGCCGCTGCGTGTGAGAATGCTCGCAAGCGATGCCGCTACCGCGAGCTTCACCAGCAGGATCAGCAGATGCTGTTCAACCATTTAAGTAAGGATGAGATCCCGGTTCAGCGAAGATGAGACCATCCCGGATCATTATAATGAAAGTACTCGCCCCGTCAGATGACGCATTCACTTCAACTGAGCAAAGTCGCCGAAGCGGATTTTCCCAGCCGCTTCGGGCATTTCCGCATTTTCGGTTTCTCGAACGGCGCCGAGGAAGCCGTAGCGCTGAAGATGGGCGACCTGGAAAGCGGCCCTCCGCCGCTGGTGCGCATTCATTCGCAGTGTCTTACCGGCGACGTTTTTCACAGCCTGCGCTGCGATTGCCGCGCGCAGCTTGAGCTGGCTTTAAAATCCATCGCCGCCGAAGGCCGCGGGCTCCTGATTTACGAAAATCAGGAAGGCCGCGGCATCGGTCTGCTGAATAAATTGCGCGCTTACGAGCTCCAGGATCAGGGCGCCGATACAGTGGAAGCCAACGAACAGCTGGGTTTCGAAGCGGATCTGCGCGGGTACGAATTGGCCGGCGCGATTCTCCGCTTCATGGGAATCGGCGCGGTGCGCTTGATGTCCAACAATCCGCAAAAAATCGGCGCTCTCGAACGCGCCGGCGTTCGCGTCGCAGAACGCGTGCCCTGCCTGGTCGAGCCGCTCGAATCCACCGAAGATTACCTGCGCACGAAAAAAGAAAAGCTCGGCCATCTGCTCGACGGCGTGTAGCGTCCGCGCATACGCTTTTTCCATTCGTGATACGATCGAAGCGGGATGCACATCCCCGACGGATTTTTGAGCACGCCGGTGTGGGCCGCATTCGACGCGGGCGCCGCGCCCGCGGTCGGAATCCTCGCGCGGCGAGCCCAGCGCGACATCGAGGAGCGCAGCATTCCGCTGATGGGCGTCATGGGAGCGTTCATCTTCGCGGCCCAGATGATCAATTTTCCGGTGGGGCCCGGCACCAGCGGCCACCTGGTCGGTGGAACCCTGCTCGCGATCGCATTAGGACCCTCTGCCGCCGCGATCGTGATGACCGCGATCCTGGCGATCCAGGCGCTCGTCTTTCAGGACGGCGGAATTCTCGCGCTCGGCGCGAACGTGTTCAACATGGCCATCGTGGGAGTGCTCGCCGGGTATCTGCCGTATCGGCTGCTGCGCAACTCGGCGGGGATTTTTTTGGGCGGCCTGGCGAGCGTGCTGGCCAGCGCCGGCTTCGCGCTCGCCGAGCTTTCCATGTCCGGAATTCCCTTCCCCCCGCGAATTCTGACGGTCACGCTGACATTCTTCTTCGTCGGCGCGATTCTGGAGGGCGCGATCACGCTCGCCGCGGTGCGCGCGATCGGGCGTTTGAATCCTTCCTGGGTCCGCAATACGAACCAACCCGCCGGCCGCACGCTCGTGGTGATCGGCGCGGCCGCGCTGATCCTGGCCGTGGCCGGAATCCTGGTCGCGTCCACGCATCCCGACGGCATCGAAATTCTGGCGCCCGCGCATTCGCCCGCGTGGCTGCACGCCCCGCTCGCCGATTACCAGGCTCACGGCGTCGAATCGCCCTATTTGCGCAAAGCCGCGGCGGGAGTGGCCGGCCTGATTCTGATCTACGCCGCGTGCCTCGCCGCCGGCCGCTCGATGCGCCAAAGGAGCGCCAGACCAGCCCCGTGCGTAAGCGCGGGGGTAAACCCGGACCAACATGCACCACGTAGTGGTTGAGCGCTGGAGCCGCGGAGCCAGTCCCTTGCACGCACGCGACGCGCGCGCGAAGCTCCTGGTGCTGCTTGCGTTTCTGATCGCCGTCTCGACCACACGACCCCAATCCCAAGGGGCCTTTCCGGCCTACGCCGCGCTTCTCGCCGTCGCCATTATCGCCGCTCGATTGCCCGCCGCCGCGCTGGTTCGACGCGCCATGCTGGTGCTTCCCTTTTCGGCGACGTTCGCGCTGATCACCTGGCTCGGCGGAGATCCTCTGCGCGCGCTGGCCCTGGGCGAAAAGAGTTTTCTCTCCGGCCTCGCCGCCCTGCTCCTGATCGCGACCACCCCCTTGCCCGATCTGCTGCGCGGCCTCGAATCCTTCGCCGTTCCGCGCCCGCTGATTCTGGTCATCCAGTTCATCTATCGCTACCTGTTCGTGATCTCGGAACAGGCGCAGCACATGCGTCTGGCGGCGCGCAGCCGCGGAGCGAGCTTTCGCGCATCCGCCGGCGCCCTGGGCGTGCTGTTCGCCCGATCCTGGGAGCGCGCCGAGGGGATTTATCGCGCGATGCTCGCGCGCGGATTCGACGGACGCTTTCCCGCGTTCGGCGCGGCGCGATTCCGCCCCTCCGACGCCGCATTCCTGTTGCTCTCCGCGCTCGCGCCGGTCGCCATCCGGATCGCGCTATGAAAGTGATTGACGTTCGCGGCCTGCGCTACCGTTATCCGGACGGAACCCTGGCGCTCGACGGTGTCGATTTCGATCTCGAAGCGGGCGAGTGTGTCGCCTTGTTCGGCGCCAACGGCTCCGGCAAGACCACCTTCGTGCTTCATCTGAACGGCCTGCTCTCAGGCGAAGGCTCCATCGAAATCTGCGGAATGCCGCTCAAGCGCGAGACTCTCCCGCACATTCGCGCCCGGGTTGGTCTGGTGTTTCAGGATTCCGAGGAGCAGCTTTTCATGCCCACCGTGCTGGAGGACGTGGCCTTCGGGCCGCGAAATCTCGGCGTCCCCGCTCCCGAGGCTCTGGCGCGCGCCGCGAAAACCCTGGAACAGGTGGGAATCCCGGCTTCGCATCAGAAAGCGCCGTATCATCTGAGCAGCGGAGAAAAACGCCGGGCGGCCATCGCCGGAGTGCTCGCCATGCGGCCGGAAATCCTGGTGCTCGACGAGCCCACCACCTCGCTCGACCCACCCGGCCGGCGCGACCTGATCCGCCTGCTCGCCGCGCTTCCGCAAGCGAAGATCCTGGTGACCCACGACGTCGATTTCGCCTCCTCGCTCGCCGCGCGCGCCGTGTTTTTCGAGCGCGGCCGCATCGCCGCCCAGGGCGCCGTCGAGGAAATCGCGCGGCGTTTCAACTGGCGCTCTCAACCAGTAGAGTCACGGGACCGTCGTTGACCAGCGACACCCGCATGTGCGCCTGAAAAACTCCCGTTTCGACGCGCACACCCGCCGACCGCGCGGCGACGATGAAGCTTTCATACAGCGCGCGAGCCTGTTCGGCGGGCGCGGCCGCGTCGAAACTCGGCCGCCGTCCCTTGCGGCAATCGCCGTACAGCGTGAACTGCGAAACCGCCAGCATCGCGCCGCCCGATTCGACGAGGCTGCGATTCATCTTCCCGTTCCCGTCGGCGAAAATGCGCAGATTCACGATCTTTTCCGCCAGGAACGCCGCGTCCTTCGCGGTGTCCGTTTTCGTGACCCCCACCAGGACCAGAAGGCCCGGGCCGATCTCGCCCGCAATGGTTCCCTCCACCTCGACGCTCGCACTGGTGACGCGCTGCACCACAGCTCGCATGGCTCTGCAATCACTGTAGCGGGTTGACGTAGTTGTCGGTCGGATGGCCCCGGCGAGACGTGCGGGGCGCGTCCGCGCAGGATCACGGTACGTGCGTTCCGCAGTCCGCCGACGGTGTGGACGGTTGCGAGCTTCTAGCTCTGAGTCGCGGCTTTCGACGCAGTGATTCCGATTTTTGAAAAAATGATGCTGATTTCGCTGGCGATGCCGGGCATCAGCGCGCCCGCGCTGACCGCCACGAAACCGGCCATGAGGGCGTATTCCACCAGATCCTGGGCGCACGTGTCGCTCCAGATTTGCGCGCTCAGCATTAACCAGGTGAGTTTTTCGATCATTTCTTTCTCCGGTCCATAATCGAAAGATACCAGCCGGCATAGGCTCAAACAATAGAATGCCGGTACTGGAATCGCCCGCCGGAATCCTTAATTCGACAGTACTTTTTCCTTAGGCCCTGATTGAAAAGGGTTTGATTCGTCAATTCCCTACATCGTCGGTGCGGCTGTCCTCCCGCGCCGGCAGATAAATCTTGTACCACCACTGCTGGGCCGCGCTGTCGGTGTATTTTTTGAGCGCGTCTTCGCTTTCAAACTCCATTACGATCGCCTGGTTGTAACCTTCCTGTCCCTGGTATTTCAGATTCTTGGTCCACACGCGCTTGATTCCCGGATATCTCGAGGGGAGCTCGCGCGCGGCGTCCACCGCTGCCTTGATCTGCTCCGGCGTCGCCTCCTCTTTCCACTTGATATGGATGATATGAATCACCGTCCCGCGCGACTGCGCAAATGTAACCGGCGCCCAAAAGCACAGTATTAACGCCAAAAGAGCCCGTCTCATGCGAGCATTATCCCACGCGGATTTTTTTGCGGGAACCCATGGGGGTATGTATGCGTAGACTTTCAACAAAGGAGCTGTTCATGCGAATCAGCCAAATCGCCCTGCTTCTGCCCGTCCTGGCGCTGGCGGGCTGCGAGGATTTCGATATCGGCGGGGTGATGGACCACTACCGCGAGGATTTTCACTACAGCTACGCGCTCGCTCCCGGCTCCACGGTTGAAATCGAAAACAGCAACGGCTCCATCGAAATCTCCGGCTGGGACAAGGACACCATCGATATCGACGGAACCAAGTACGCCGGAACCGAAGAGCGGCTGCACGCGATCCACATCGATATCGACCACTCCGCCAACTCGGTCTCCATCCACACGGATATTCCGCGCGACTGGCACGGAAATGCCGGAGCCAAATACATCATCCGCGTGCCGCAGAAGATCGATCTTCACAACATCCAAAGCTCCAACGGCGCGATTCGCATCGACTCGATCCAGGGCGAAGCCCGCCTGCAAACTTCCAACGGAACCATCCGCGTGGATCAGGTGAAGGGCCTGGTGGATGCGCACACTTCCAACGGATCGATCGAGGCCGCCGACGTGACCGGCGACGCCACGCTCCGCACCACCAATGGCGGCATCCGCGCCGACGTTCGCAAGGGCGCCTTTGGAGCGGTCACCTCCAATGGAACCATCACCGCGCACCTGATGGAAGCCGACGCGCACCCGGTGCACCTTGAAAGCTCCAACGGCCGCATCGATCTCACCCTGGACGCCGCGCGCGAAGTGCACGCCAGGACGTCCAACTCTTCGATCACGGTGCACCTGCCCGGCTCGATGAACGCGGATCTACGCGCCCACACCTCCAACGCCTCCATCGACTCGGACTTCGACGTGAACGTGCACAGCGGCCTGCTCAGCAAGCACAGCGTGGAAGGAACGATCGGTTCGGGCGGTCCGCTGATTGATCTCGAAACCTCCAACGGCTCGATCAAAATTGTGCATCTGTAAGCGGAGTGAACAACGAGTCGCCCGCAACGGGAGCGGCCGAGCACGCCCGATCCCGGCCGATTATCCTGAAAGTGAATGATCGTCGCCGGACGACGCAAATCGATCGCGTTTTTCATCTCCCTGGGCGCCGCCCTGATCCTGGTCACGCTGCTGCTCTACATCGGATGGGTGCTGCTCAACTGGAAAAACGGGATTCTCATTTTCCTGAGCGTCCTGATGGTCATGCTGATCATCAGCGGGGTGGTGCTCAACACCATTTTTCTGGTGCGCGAGATCCGGCGAAACGCGCAGCACGACGCCTTCATCAACGCGGTCACGCATGAGCTGAAAACCCCCGTGGCGAGCATCCGGCTGTACCTCGAAACGCTGCAGACCCGCGCCGTCGACGAGGGAAAACGCCGCGAGTTTTACCGCATCATGCTCTCCGACAGCGACCGGCTCCTCGCCACCATCGAACAGGTGCTGCGCACCGGGCGCGTGGGCCATAGCGGGCGCGCGCTGAATCGCGCGCCGCTCGATCTCGATCAGTTGATCGGCGCCTGCGTCGAGCGCGTGCGCAAGGTCCACGAGGTCGCCGCCGATGCGATCGAGTTCCATGCGGGCCCTCCCGCAACCGTTCTGGGCGATGCCGAGGAGGTTTCCGCCGCCGTGTCGAACCTGATCGATAACGCGGTCAAATATTCCGGCCCGGAGGCCAAGGTCCGCATCGAGACGGAGAATCTCGAAGGAAAATTCGCGGTCGTGCGTGTCCACGACAGCGGCCCGGGCATTCCCAAGCCGGAGCTGAAGCAGATTTTCAAGCGCTTCTATCGCGTCGCCGGCCCCCAGACGACGCGCGTCAAGGGCACCGGCTTGGGATTGTACATCGTGCGTTCCGTCGCCAAGCGCCACGGGGGCCGCGCGTGGGCGGAAAGCGAAGGCCCCGGAAAAGGCAGCACCTTCGTCTTGCAGTTGCCGCTGGCGAAAGAAAACCCGCGCGCCGCCGAACCCGCCCGAACGGAGTCCCACGCTTGAACGCATGGCGCCGCTACCGGGCCGCGACCGGCAGGGAGCGGTCTTAAGTAAATGAACAAAGTCCTCATCGTCGAAGACGAGCAGCACC
>JASHWA010000374.1 GCA_030044325.1 Bryobacteraceae bacterium | reverse complement strand
GTGACGCCCTTAAGCCCCACTTTTCGCATGAGTTCGACGACGCGCGCTCCCAAGCGATCCGGGGAATAATATTGCCCGTTGGGTTGGCAGAAAATCAGGTCGTGGCACGCGTAAGCGGTGCCGAACAAGGTTCGGTCGCGTTGTTGCTCGGCGCGGTGAATTTTCAGAACGGCCAGGGCCCAGTCCGGGACACCGAGTTCACGCGACTCGCCGGACTTCGGGGTTTTGACCCGTAGTCCCCCCTTCCGAGTCTGTTCGAGCGATTTCGAAACTTGAAGCACTCCGCTGGTAAAATCGACGTCCGCCCAGGCGAGCGCCAGCAATTCGCCTCGCCGGCAGGCCACCCCTGAGCGCCAGCCCGCGAAAGCGAAGCGCGCGCCCAAGTCGGCCAAGAACGCCACGCCGGCGAAGAAATCGCGCCACGCCACCAAGGGCGTAGCCAAGTCCAAGGCGAAGCGGGCGGACAAGAAGAGCGAGGTCATCGATCTCATGCGCCGGCCCGGCGGCGCGACGCTGGCCGAAATCATGGAAGCGACTTCGTGGCAGGCGCACACGGTTCGCGGGTTCGTCAGCATCCTGGGAAGCAAGGGCGGCGTGAAGGTTGAATCTTCGAAGAACGCGGACGGGGAACGCACGTATCGCGTCGCGAAGTAGCTTTCGCGAGCAGTCCTGCGTCCAAACGCCGCCTTCGGCTCGCAGCGGGGGCGGCGTTCCTGTTCTCCTTAGCGATTTCCAGCGCGCCATAATTGAGAAGGCGAAATGCGCTGGAAGTCCGACAGACAGACATTCGAAGCGGCAAGCAGGTATCCGTTTCCAATAAGGCACTCAAAGCCTGTCCCCCCGTTTAGCGGGCGTTCATTTAATGTCGCAACTTGGAATCGACGGGTCCTTCAGCCCGCTGACTGGCGAGGCGTAACTCGCTCAGATCCCGACGAGATAATTCGGCAGTTCCGGAATCAGAGGTACACGCAGGCTCTCGCGCTCGTCGTTTCATGGGGCTCAATGCAGCGACAACCCGATGCTATTTGGGGGGATCGGAAGCTGGAAGCTATAGAATCGCTTCTTCGGGATTGTTCCGAATCCATACGCCGGTCGGAATCGATTGAAGAGTCGTGGGCGACGCTGCGCATGAAGCTTTCATGGACTTCGGTGTTGATTTCCAAGACTCTCCACTTCTTGTGCTTGTCTCTCGGATTTGGAGGCGATCCGCCAGTTCCAATAGACGGAGCAGTAATTCGGGGGAAGGTCTGGCCGGTGTTTATACACCCCATTCCCTTGAACGAACGACCTACGGATTGGACCGGCGACACTTTCGAGGCCTACACCCGTTATATGACCGCGCTTCGCGCGTGGGCCCACCAAAAACGGTGGAGCACAGCCGACGTTGAGAAGACAATCTCTGCCGAAGTCGAGCCGAGCTGGGAATAACTTCATGCCCCGCGCAGTAAGTGACGCGACCCACCGGTCACGTCACTAGAACGGCGAAGGTCGAAAATGTTCCCGAATCATTTCGTTCGAAAATGTTCCCGCCGACGCTCCGTAGAATGGCCCGCGGTGGCCCAGAAACGCGTAAGGACGCGCCGGAGGGCGACGGCTGGTATTCAGGGACTTAGCTAAGGTCGTTCTGCCCGGATGGGCTTGCGGGGGCCAGCCGGGGTCGGCAGCCGTCACCGGCGCTAGTGTCCCGTCCCATATGACTATTGACAAGTAGGTGAATTCGTGGCGTAATGAGGCATGTTCGCCGCCGCCAGTGCGCTCGCGATCGCACCCGACCAACGTCGCGATCTCGACGCCCTGGTCCGCGCAGGTACGACGCCGCAGAGCGTAGCGCGCAAGTGCCGGGTCATTCTTTTGGCAGGCGAAGGGCTGTCCAACAGTTCGATCGCCCGGCAGACCGGGCTGTCGCGGCCGACGATACTGGCGGCGAGGTCTGCGTTCGATCAGGGTGGCGTCGCCGCACTCACGCGAAGGCAGACACGGAAGCGTTCCCGTCCAGTGCTGACCGCCGATACGGAGCGGAAGATACTGGACGCCGCCTTGAAAACCAAACCTGCGGATGCCACCCACTGGAGCGTGCGCCGGCTGGCGGCAGAGCTTGGCTTATCGCGCATGATGGTGCAGCGGGTGTGGCAAAAGCACGGGATTCAGCCGCACCGCGTGGAAAAATTTAAGATATCCCGGGACCCGCGTTTCGAAGATAAAGTGCGGGATGTGGTGGGACTCTACCTGAACCCGCCCGAAAGAGCGCTGGTGCTCAGCGTGGATGAGAAAAGCCAGGTTCAGGCGCTGGATCGAACGGCGCCCATCCTGCCGCTGCGGCCGGGAATTCCGGAAAGGCAAACCCACGATTACAAGCGACACGGCACGACCACCCTGTTTGCCGCGCTGAACATCCTCAACGGCAAGGTCATCGGCGCCTGCCTTCCGCGACATCGCTCCCGCGAGTTTCTGAAGTTCCTGCGTCACTTAGAAAGGCAGGTGCCGGTTGGCTTGCACATCCACTTGATCGTGGACAACGCCAGCACTCACAAGAGTGCCGAAGTGCAACGCTGGCTGGCATCGAAAAAACGCAGCCGCTTTCACTTCCACTTCACTCCCACCAGCAGCTCCTGGCTCAACCAGGTGGAACGTCTGTTCGGGATCATCACCGAGCGGATGATCCGCCGCGGCACATTCCACAACGTCGCCGAGTTGGAAACCGCCATCTACAAATGGCTGGCCCTCTGGAACGCGGACCCGAAACCATTCTGCTGGACCGCCACCGCTGATGTCATTCTCGAAAAGGTACGCCGTTGTAAAGAGTCAACTGGGACGCCACACTAGCAACCAGACAACCAGGCGCTTTTCTTTCCCACCCGGTCAGCAACGCTCGCCGGAAGCTCGATGTTCGGGTCATGACCATGGGCTTTTCGCCCTTCAATGCGAATCCGGTTGCGGTTCGTTTCCTTATAGACGCGTTATCGGACGCCATAAATCGCCCTCCGTCGGCGCTGCGGATTGTGATGAAGATCGGGGATACCCGATCCGCCGGCGATCAGGGTCAACAAATCGGCGCTAGCCATCCGGGGTCGCGCCGAGCAGTAGCGCGCATGGGCAGTCCCTGTTGCTTCTTCTGAAATCATGGGCTACCATGACTCGCGGGAGAAATCCGAAGCCGTTGGACTAATCGCGTTCATCCAGCCGGTAACGCGAAGCGCAGACGGATTCCCGTTCGGACGCACCGGTCCGACTTCGAACTCGAGGGCGCGGGAGGGTGCTAATGGATGAAGAAGAAAAAGAGGCGGTCCCAAGAAATCAGCCTTCCAACGATTCCGAGTAACGCCCGCTTCCCGGAACCCCTCTTGTTGCAGGACACAGACCCGTGGTTCCCGTCTGGACCGGTATTCCAAAAGGCGCATCCGCTGATGAGAAGAGCGCTGGCGGTCTATTTCGGGCGTGCGGTTTCGCTGCAGAACGAAGAGTCTTTTGCGCACGATCTCCGAGACAAAGGATTCCATGGAGAGACGTCGCTGCTTCGGGCGTGGGCTGAGGAAATCACGCGAGTGGCTGAACAGCTTGTCGGCGCTGGCCGCGAAAACGATATCGCCGAGCTTATCGATATCGCGAAGCGCTTGCTTGAGTTCGATCGCGAATTGTCGCGAGAGCGAACGAAAATACGCAGGACAATCGACCCACCGAGCGACCCGACGCAGCTTCAAAAACAAATTCGAAACCGTGTGGGGACACAGACGGAGGAACAGGGCGGCGATTCCTCCGAGGAGCAGCCGCCACCAGCACCTGCAACAGCGGCGTCTCCGGGCCCCTGCATGGCGACCCCGTCTCCCGTGCCGCGTGTAGACAGTCCGTCCGTCAAATCCCTTGAAGAACGGAAAGCCCAAGAGCAAAAGTCGCGGGACGATTCCAAGCCGCAACAGAACCTTCATCTTATTAAAGCGACCGATGAACTAATCTCGAGGCGACCGCCGCAGCGAGGCGCTCCCAAAAGACCTGAAGCCGAGAAGACTCGAAATCATTGGATTAAACTCGGGAGGCCGCAGCTTGACAAAAATGTGAAGGATTCGCTTGCGCAGCACACGTATCCCGAGGAGTATGCGAAGGCGGCCCGCTATTCCGCGGGGCGCAAAAAACTACGTGACCGCGTCGCAGGGCAGGTAAAGCCGCTCCTTGTGAAGGCCGCCCCGGCGATATAATTCGGCGACACAAATCGCTTGGATTTACTTCCGTGCGATTTAATTCCCACCTGTTTCCATCGCAGCTTCTCAACGTCTCTCGCACGAGCTGGTCTGAGTTATGGCGGACAACGTCGAAAGCATCACAGAGGCGCTGACAACACGTGACGTCGCAAAGATCCTCGAAGTGAATTTGCCGAGAGTTCAGGAACTCATTCGCCAGAACGTCCTTCCCCATTTTCGGCTTGGTCGCCAAATCCCCATCGATCGAGAAATTGGTCGGCAACTGGCCGTTGCCGGGGGGCCAGCGATCGTGAAAAAAGCGCTCCCACCATGGCGCCCAAATCTAAAGATGCTCGACCAAGTGAAACAGTACTTTCTTGGGTTCCGCCACAACGATCGACAAATCTTCCCAAAGCGCGAAGAAATCACCAAGCGGCTTCGGGCCGGCGGGCGTTTGCAAGCGAGAAGGAACTGGCGAAACTCGCCGGCTTTCCAAATTGACTGGAACCGCGGCGTGCGCCACGATCGCGTTTTCAGAATCGATTGTAAGCGTTGACATTGCTGTTTCTCCTTGCCCCTGGTTGCGGTCATGACATTCATCACTCCGCTCGCGCGAAACAGCAAGTTAAATCTGTTCGTGATTATGCCTGATGGGATCGCGTGAAATTGGCGGGCAGGAATCCTTTTTTTATGTACCCGTCAAAAGCCCACCCCAGCAACCCAAAAAAACGTGATCCCGAATTCATCCGTTCTACGCGGGATGGGAATGAAGGAGAACGAAACATGATCAAACGCGCATTGCTTGCCGGTACTTTGACGATGGCGTACTGGTTCGGGAGTTTTCCCGTGCATGCCCAGAGTCAGCAGCCATCGATCGGACAACCCTCGGCCTGGCCGCTGGTCGCCAACGTCGGAACCGTACAAGTCACGGTATCCGTCGCGATCTCGCCCGACGGATCTGTCATTCAGTCACCGATCGACCTCCTCGAAGTGGACGGAAACGGCAATGCGATCACCAATCTCGGACCACTTAACGACGACGGTCTCGACGGCGATGCGGTCGCCGGCGATTTCATCTACAGCGGCACCTTCGAATTGAGCAGCGAAAATCCGGGCTTGATCGGGCTTGAGGTTGCCGTTCCCGTGCAGGGGTCGAGCCGGCTAACCCTGTCGCCGGTGTATTTCTTTGAATTTCTGCCCTCCGGGGCGCCCACCGCGGTTTTGGCCAGCGATCAGAGCTGCACGGTGACCGACCCGTCCTCCGGCACGGAATATGTCGCCGACCAGGTGCTCGCAATGGCGCCTCCGGGGACTGCCTACTCACGGATTCTCAGCATCGCGAGCTATCTCCAGGGCTCGATCATCGGCATCGTTCCCGGCTCGACCATGGATACATGGCAGATCCAGGTCGGCTGCCAAAGCAACTACACGACACTCGCCGCGCTGGCCGATTCCATCAACACGCCGGAACTGGCGTGGGATTCCGAGCTGAACGCGATCGCTGACGATATAGGGTACAGGCCCAACGATCCCAAATGGAGCGATCCGGCGCAATATTCGATGCGCATTATTCAGGCCGACCGGGCGTGGACCATCACGCGCGGCGCCATCGGCAATAGCGGACCGTTGATTGCCATCATCGACTCGGGATTGCTGTTCACGCACCCGGAGTTCGCGGGCCGGGCAACGCTCGGAAAGGATTACGTCTGCGAGTTCGATACGTGTAACGGCAAAGATTACTCGGGGCACGGCACCAAGGTCGCCGGAATTATCGGCGCGGCGGGCGATAACAACATCGGAATTGCGGGGGTGTGCTGGAAGTGCCAGCTCCTGATCTTCAAGACCCAGAGATCCAGTGGAAAGGGCGATGACGCCACTCAAGCGGCTGCGGTTCTCGAAGCCGTGGGAAAAAGTGCCAGCATCGTGAATATCAGTTCGGGAAGCGTGGCGCGTTCGGAAACCATGTGCAAGGCGATTTTCGACGCGGAAAAGAAGGGGTTGATGGTGGTCGCAGGGGCCGGAAACAGCGGAAACTCGACGCCGTTCTATCCGGCGGCCTACAAGGGCAACGAGACGTTCGGCAAATGGTTCCCGACAACCTACTTTTGCTCCGCCGTCGCCGTCGGCGCGACCGATAGCAGCGACGCCATCTGGAATAAATCCAATTACGGAACGTGGGTGGATCTGTACGCGCCGGGAGTCGACGTGGCGACCACAACCCAGAACGGCACCGGGGGCTACACGGCGGTAACGGGCACTTCTTTCGCGGCGCCGCACGTCGCCGGCGTGCTCGGTCTGCTCAAATCCGTGACGCCCAGCGCGACATCGGGAACGCTGCTGGATGCGCTGCTCACGATTATGGACACCACCGCGAATCTCGACCCGGCGGGAAAACGAATTTTCCGCGTGAACGCGTTCAAACCGGCGTTTTACCTTGCCGCCACGAGCAATGGCGAGGGTGCCGTGTTTCAAGACATCGTGGGCGCTTCCGCGGCGACCGGTGTTCCCATTACCCTGGGAGTCGCGAAACGCGGCCGCAACGACACACAGCCGATTGACGTTCACGGAGTGTCGCTGCCGTTGCTGCCTACCCCGACCAGCTACACCATCCAGGTGTCCTACAGTCTTTCCACTTACGATGCGTACGTGAATCAGTTGTACTACGACTCCTTCAGCGTCACGACATCCGCGAAGCCATACTGGAATCTGACGCTGAATCCGAACACGGCGCTGAATCTGGCATCGCCGCCCAATCCCCTCTCGGTCGGATTCCTGTGGGGCGGGCAGCAGCGCGGCCCGGAGTCGCCATTGACCACCACCGCCAATGCAGTGGACGTGACGGTCGCGGGCGGGGCAAACAACACGATTCTGAACCTGGTTCTGGACACCAAGACGTTTTCCAAAGCCGACACGAACTTCCCCTCTTCGGGAACTTTCACGGTGCTCGACATCACTCCAAAATAGTCGGTTCGCCGCGGCTCGCTTCGCGAACGAAGGCGAAAGAAAACGGCCGTTAATGACGTGAATGGAGCTGGTTCATGTTCATTAACGGCCGCTCCCTCTTGCACCCATCCGCATTCATTCGCAGTTGCCCTGATCATTTTTTTTTAAAAAATTTGTGTGCCCTTTTTCCCGCGGATTACGCGGGAATCAGTGTCGGAGGAACAGGCGCAGTCAGGCCTGTCACGGACCGGCCGGTGGTTCGCTGCCGGCCGAGTCCGTCTGAACCGGCCGGCGTTGACAACGGACGTGGTCCGCAGTAAAGTCGTTCGCATGCGGAGGAAACCGGCCGGTCTGCTCGCGGGCATTCTGGCCGCGGCGGGAGCTCATCTGTGGGCGGGCGGGTTGACCGGCGTACCCGCATGCCCTGCCAGTGGGACGCTCGCAAGCCTCATCGCTCTCAGTGCGATCGGCTGCACCATCAACGGCCTGACCTATTACGGCTTCACGTGGAGCGCGGACTCGGATAACACCGTGAGCGTGACACCGTCCGAGATCAACTACACGGCCAACAATTCCACCGGACTTCTGGAGTTCTTTTCGAGCGATTTCAGCGTATCCGGATCGAACACGCTCGATTACACGCTCGAATACGATATCGACCCGCCGCCGGTGATCATTCGCATGAACCAGACCTTGTTCCCCGATCCGCCGACGGGCGCGGGAACCGCGTCGCTTCCAACCACGATCTGCCTGGGCTACGTGTTCGTGGGCAACGCATGCGCCGGCGCCACGGTTAGCCTCCTGACCTTCGACGACGGCTCGGGGGCGTCGCAGCTTTTCGATTCCGTCAGCTTCACGCCGCAGAGCCTCATCGGCGTCAGAACAGAAATCGAGCTGTCGGCCAACGGCGCCAGTTCCGGGATCGCCGGATTTAGCAACGAGATCAATGCTCCGGAGCCGTCAGGTTATCTGCTGTTGGGCTTGGGGCTGATGATCTTGCTGCGGAAGCGGGCCAGATTCGATTCCATTTCGCTGCGAACATCGGACTGACTTCCGCGAGGGAGCAGCGCCAGCGCCTTCTGCTCCGTTTCGACCGCAGCGGGATAGTCGTGGTTGACGGCCTGCGCCCGCGCGAGCAGATCGAGCATCGCGGGATCGCTTTCGTTGGTGATGGCCACTGCTTTCCGCGCGGCGCGCATCGCCGCGGCCGCGTCGCGCAGATCTTCGAAAGGCGTGGTCACCAGAATCCAGGCGTATTGCTGCAGATCCATTTCGGAGGGCTGCGGCACCTCGATGAGCGGCGCCAGGATCTTCAGGGCGCGCTCGGTCACCGGCCGCGCAGCCTGCTCGCGTCCGGCGGCGATCAGCGCGTCGGAGATTCTTCCCAGAGCGACGGTAGTGTCGCGCTGGGTCTGCACGTTCTGCGGATCGCGCGCGCCCTGGGCGTCCAGCCGTTCGAGAGCGCTGTGATACATGGCGATCGCGTCGCTGGAGCGTCCCGCGGCGAGCAGCGCGTCGCCCAGAACTTCCTCGGCTGTGATGACCGAACGAAGTGCGGCCGGATTTTCGGGATCCGCATCGAACAGCTCGCGGTAGATCGCGAGTGATTTTTGAATATCCGCAATCCCCTCCTCGCGCGATCCGGATTTCGCCAACGCTTCGCCCAAATGGTCGTAACCGGCGGCGACCTGACGACGTGTGTCCTCGCGGGCCGGTTTGCCGCCGGCTGCTTCGATCGCCTGCAGGCCCTCCGCGATTTGAAGGTCCCGCCGGAAACTCGCCGCTGCGCCCGCCACGTCGCCGGTTTCGAATTGGACGAATCCGATCTGGCGAACGGTGGACATGACATCCTCCTCGCAGCGCAGATCGCGTGGGTTCTCGGCGGCGAGGGCTTCAAAACCGGCGAGTCCGGCGCCGTAACGCCGGAGCGCCTCGCTGCGGTCTCCACCGAAGGCGGCGAGATCGCCGAGATGCACCTCCGCGCGTGCGGCGTCGCGGCGGGCTTCGGGGTCGGAGGGACGCCCGCGATAAATCGCTTGAGCGATTTCGTAGGCTTTGTGGAAACTTTCCGCCGCCCCCGCGGCGTCGCCAAGATTGGCGTGATACAGGTTGTTCTGGATGTCGCCGAGCCGGAAATACGCTTCCATGATTTCGCGCCGCAGAGCCACATCCGTCCCCGATTCGGTTTCGAGGCGGCTCAAATAGTCGAGCGTCTCGCGGATCAGTAGCTTTCGCGCGGGGGTCATACCGGACTGCATCGCCGGATCGAGCTCGAACAGGACGAAATGCGCCAGCTTGCGCACGTCCGTGAAGCGGCGCTCCGCCTGCGCGCGCTCGCGGCTCGCCTGCCGGGCGTAATACCCCGAAACCACGGTTCCGGCAACCAGCGCCAGCGCGATCGCGAACAGGGCGGCCATTCCCGCCACGTGCCGGCGCGCGAATTTGCCCGCGCGATAGCGCAGGCTTTCACCCCGCGCGCGCACCGGAATGCCCTCCAGGTGGCAGCGTACGTCCTCAGAGAACTGCTCCACGGACGCGTAGCGCCCCTGCGGTTCCTTGCGCAGGGCTTTCAAAATGATGGTGTCGAGGTCCCCGGCAAGTTTTTTTCGAAGTCTGCGCCGCGCCCGGTCCAGCGTTTCGATGGACCCCTCCAGGCGCTGGGATGCGTCAGGAATGGATGCTTTCGGATCCGCGAGGGCGACTGCGCTGGGTTTGCGCGGTTCCTCTTCGCAAATCGCGCGCTCCAGCTCGCCCGAGGTCCGGCCCTTGGAGTCGTGCGGCAAGCGCCCGGTCAGCAGCTTGTAAAGCAGCACCCCCAGCGAGTAGACGTCGGTGGTGGTGGTGATCGGTCCGCCGCGAATCTGTTCCGGACTCGCGTAGGCGACCGTCATCGGCCGCTGGTCGAATCGCGTCGCTTCGCGTGAAATCGAATCGCTGCGCAGCACCTTGGCGATGCCGAAGTCGAGCAGCTTGGGCACGCCCTGCGCGGTCACCAGGATGTTGCCAGCCTTGATATCCCGATGCACCACCAGGCTGCGGTGCGCGTACTCGACCGCCGAACAGACCGCCCGGAACAGTTTGAGGCGCTCCGTGACACTGCTCTTTTGCTGGTCGCAATACACATCGATGGGCGTGCCATCGACGTATTCCATCACCAGGTAAGGCAGGCCGTCGGGAGTCGACCCGCCGTCGAGAAGCCGCGCGATATTGGGATGATCGAGCCTTGCCAGCACCTGCCGCTCGATGCGAAAGCGGCGCAAGATTTCGCGTGAATCCATCCCCCGGCGCACCAGCTTGATCGCGACCTTCTGCTCGTACTCGTGATCTACCCGCGCCGCCATCCATACCGAGCTCATTCCGCCGCGGCCCAGGCACGTCTGGAGCTGGTAAGCGCCTACGCGCAAACCCTCCAGAACTTCACTCGAAAGATCCTGCGGGGGCGCCGGGCCGCCGCTGAGTTCAACCGGCGGCTCGGAAAGAAAATCGTCAGCCCGGGCATGGCTCCCTAAGAGACTTTCCACTTCTCTGCGCAGCTCATCATCGCCGGCACAGGCTGCGTTTAAGTACTCCGCCCGCGCGACGGGGTCCCGTTCCACGGCCGCCTCGAAAATCTCTCGGACGACGGCCCAGCGCTGGGGCGTCATGGAGCCCCGGCTGCCGAGGGCGAACCGGCCAGCTCGCGATACAGAAACGCGCGCGCCGAGCTCCAGCTCCGTTTCACCGTCGCGGTGGAGGCTCCTATGACGGCCGCCGTATCTTCCACGGAAAGCCCGCCGAAGAAGCGCAGCTCGACCACGCGCACCAGGTCCGGATCCAGTTCGCCGAGCTTCTCGAGCGCCGCATCGAGCGCGATGATTTCGAGCGGCCGGCTTCCGCCCTCGATCATGGCGACGGAATCGTCGAGCAGCACCTTTTCCCCCGCCGCGCCGCGCCGCAGCGCCGCGTGCTTGCGCGCGTGATCCACAAGAATCCGCCGCATCTGCGTGGCTGCCAGCGCAAGAAAATGCCCGCGGCTCTCGAGCGACTGGCGCTGGTCCACCAGCCGCA
>JASHWA010000373.1 GCA_030044325.1 Bryobacteraceae bacterium | reverse complement strand
GGCCGGCCGAAATCAATCCCGCCGGTTCGCCGCCCGCGGGAATCATCCGCGCCGCTGCGAATCCCGTTAACACCAGCGCTACCGCGCTCACCGGCCGCAAAATGCCCGCCGAAGGCCGCAGCGTGATCGCGTCCACCAACCGGTCCCACCAGCCCGGCGCCATCGGCCGCGGCTCGGCGGCCAGGCGCGGCGCCAGGTCCTCCCGGCATTCGCGCAAAAGCGACGGCGACGGCGCAATCTCGACCTGATCGAACTCTGCATGCATCGCCTTCTCCCGCGCCAGCGCCGCGCGGCACGCTTCGCAGGCATCCAGATGCGATTCGACGCGCTCTTCCTCGTCGAAACTCAATTCGCCATACAACAGCAGCGCCAGTTGCGCGCGCACGCTTTCACAATTGCTCATAGAAAATCCCGCCTTTTTCATATAAAATCCCCGAGCGCCGCACGCATTTTCTGCGTCGCGCGAAACAGGCAGTTCTTCGCCGCTTCTTCGGTCGTGCCCAGCACCTCGCCGATACTGCGCAGGCGCAATCCCTGGTAGTGGCGCAGCTCGAAAACCATCCGCTCGCGCGGCGTCAGCTCGCCCAGAACTTCTTTGATCCTGCGCCGCACCTGCCCGCTGAACAGGTGCCGCTGCGGGTCGCCGTCGACGCGCTCCTCCGCCACCGAATCCATCCGGTCGAGCGGACCCTCCGCCGTCGCCAGCACCGTCGGCTCCTCTTTCCGCACTTTGCGCTTGCGCAGATGATCCAGGCACAGATTCGTCACGATGCGGTACAGCCACGTATGAAAACTGCAATCGAACCGGAACGAATTCAGGTTCCGATACACCCGCAAAAACGCTTCCTGGTAAATGTCGTGCGCGTCCTCGGGCGATCGCAGTAAGTTCAGCGCCAGCCGGAGCACACTCTGATCGTAGGCGCGCACAAGCTGCTCGAAGGCGGCGTGATCGCCCGCCTGCGCAGCCCGAATGAGCGCCGTCTCATCCACGTGCAGGCTCTTGACATGCACTGCGGCCGCCCCGGTGGTCCTGTTCAAGTATTAAGGACGGATCGTCGCGAAAAATGTAACGAAAGGCCCTAAAGCGTCTCCAGGTCGATCTTCTTCTGCCCCGCGTCGATCGAGACGATCCTGAAACTGCGAACCTGCCCGGCGCGCACGCCTTCCTGCGCGCTTTGCGCCCCGCCGCCCGATTTCCACTTCGCCGCGAGCATCGCGCTCATTGCCGAAATGTCCGCTTTCGAGGAATTTGCCGATTCTTCGCGCTTTTCGGCCGCAATCTTCGCCTGCGCGAAAACGCCCTCGCCCAATTCCACCTTCGCGCGATTGCCGGAAACCTCCACGATTCGCCCGCTTACCGCGTCGCCGGGCTTGTGCTCGGCGATGTACTCGTCGATGCTGGTCGGTTCCAGCTGCTTGATCCCCAGCCGCAGCCGGCGCCGCTCCTTATCCGCTTCAAGCACCTGCGCCTTCACTTTTTCGCCCGCCTTCAGAACGTCGCTCGGATGATTTAACCGCTTCTCCCGGCTGATATCGCCGATGTGAATCATGCCCTCGATCCCGTTTCCCAGATCCACGAACGCCCCGAACTTGGCGAGTGAGGTCACCGGCGCTTCCACCGTCGAGCCGACCGGATATTTCTTGAGCGCCTCTTCCCACGGATCGCCCAACGCCTGCTTCAATCCCAGCGCAATCCGCTTCTCGGCAGGATTTACGCCGAGCACCACTACTTCCACCATCTCGCCCGGCTTCACGATATCCGCCGCGCGCACGTTTTTCCGCGTCCATGACATTTCGGAAACGTGAATCAGCCCCTCCACGCCCGGCGCGAGCTCAACGAACGCGCCGAAATCCGCCACGCGTGAAACTTTTCCGGTGACCCGCGCGCCCTGCGCGATTTGTTCGGCCGCCAGCGTCCACGGATCCGGCGACAGTTGTTTCAACCCCAGCGCGATCTTGCGCGTCTCGCGATTGATCTTCAGAATCTTGACTTCAATTTCCTGCCCCGCGCTCACCACATCGGCCGGCTTGACGCCGCGCGAATACGACATATCGGAAACGTGCAGCAGCCCGTCCACTCCGCCCACATCGACGAACGCCCCGAAATCCATGATGCTGCGCACCGTCCCGCGCACGATGGAACCTTCTTCCAGGCGCTCCAACGCTTCCTGTTTCGCCTGTTTTTCGCGCTCTTCCAAAACGGCCCTGCGATCGACGACCACATCCTCCGTCGCCGTGTCGAGCTTGGTGATCCGGCACTCGATCTCCTGCCCCACCATCTTTTCGAGTTCCGCCTGATCGCGCGCGCCGCTGCGCGAAGCCGGCATGAACGCGCGCACGCCCACGTCCACGCGCAACCCGCCCTTCACGATTTCGGCAACCGTCCCCGAAATCGTGCGTTTATTGGCGAACGCCGCCTCCAGCCCGCTCCAATCCCGCGGCGTCTCCACTTTGATCGTCGAAAGCGTGTAATTGCCCTCGTTGTCGCGCCCGCGAATGGAAACCAGCAGCTTGTCGCCGGCCTTCAGCTTTCCATCCGGCGGCAACACGCCGTCCATCTTGCGCCCGATATCGACAAACACGGCGTCGGCCGTAACCGATACCACCGTTCCTTCGACAGCGCCCGAGTCGCCATGGTGCGACTGCTCGAATTCCGAGAGAATATCGCCGAAAGAAGTATCGTTCGCCGCGGACTCGACGGGCTCAGAGAGATTGGAGTGGCTCATGCAGGAAAAAACCGCGTGTGCCTTTATTGTGGCACAACCAACCCCCGCCGTTGACCCACGCACGTTTCAGGCGCCGCCGCACGGCGGGCGTGCCGGACTAATCCTCCCCGATCTCTTTGTTCGTATAATCCTTCAGCATCGCCGTTGCCCCCAGCGAAATCACCGCGCAGACCGCGATGAAAATCGAAATCGGCGCCGCGGAATGATACCGGCTCATCAGCGCCGATGCGATCAGCGGCGCCGGGCCCCCGGCGATCAGCGATGAAAATTGATAACCCAGCGAAGCCCCGCTGTAGCGCAGCCTGCCGGTGAACGACTCCGCGATCAGCGCCGCTTGCGGCCCGTACATCATGTCGTGCGGGATCATGGAAACCACGATCGCCATCGCCACCAGCGCCGGAATTCGCGTGTCCAGCAATACGAAATATCCGAATCCGAAAATTCCCGTGAGCGCCGCGCCCAGCATGTACACGCGCTTGCGCCCCACCCGGTCCGAGAGATGGCCGAAAAAGGGAATCGAAAAAAACGAGAGCCCCGCCGCCGCCAGCACGGCCAGCAGCAGGAAATCGCGCTTGAGCCCCAGAATCTCGGTGCCGTAAGCGAACACGAACGCTGTGAACAAATAAAACGGCGCCTGCTCGGCCATGCGGCACAGCGCCGTCAGCACGATTTCGCGCGGATGGCGGCGGAAAACTTCAACCACCGGCGCGCGCTCGATCCGCCGCGTCTCCACCAGGCGCCGGAACACCGGCGTTTCGAGAATTCCGATGCGAATGTACAACCCCAGCGCCACCAGCAGTATGCTCAGCAGGAACGGAATGCGCCAGCCCCAGGTCAAAAACTGATCGCCCGAAAGCGCGCTGAACGCGAGCACCGCGAGATTCGCGAGAAACAATCCCGCCGGCACTCCGAATTGCGGCCACGATGCGATAAATCCGCGATGCTGGTTCGTCTCCGCCCACTCCATCGAGAGCAGAACCGAGCCGCCCCACTCCCCGCCCACGCCGATTCCCTGAATGAAGCGCAGCGCCGTCAAAATGATCGCGCCCCAGATTCCGATGCGATCGTATCCCGGAACCAGCGCCACCAGAAACGTCGCGCAGCCCATCAGCAGCAGCGTCGCGATCAGCGCGGCTTTCCTTCCCAGCCGGTCTCCGTAATGCCCGAAAATCGCCGCGCCGATCGGCCGCGCCAGAAATCCGACCGCGTACACCCCGAACGCTTCGAGCGTTCCCACCAGCGGATCGGCGTGCGGAAAAAACAGGCGTGCGAACACCAGCCCCGTGACCGTGCTGTACAGGAAAAAATCGTACCACTCGATCGCCGTTCCGATTGTCCCGGCCAGCACCGCGCGGCGAAGCTGGCGCCGGCGCACCGCTGGAGCGATCGTGTCGGGCTTCGGACTCGCCGCCATCCTGTCAGTCTAACGCGTGCGTGGTCGCGATCTCCATGCCTCGCGCATATCAACGCCGGCGTGCGAGCCGCGCCAGCAATGGCGCGGGTTTCGTGGCCGGGCGCGTCGTGTTACCCTTGAACGTCAGTCCATCATCAAGCATGATCAGCGCGCACAACCTCACCAAAATCTTCGGCGAGCTCAAGGCGGTCAACGATGTGACTTTCTCCGTCGCCCAAGGCGAGATCTTCGCTTTCCTCGGTCCCAACGGCGCGGGAAAAACCACCACCATCAAGATGCTGACCACGCTGCTCAAACCCACCAGCGGAAAAGTCGAAATCGACGGCGTCGATCCCACCGTGCGCCAGAATGAAGCGCGCACGCGTTTCGGCATCGTCTTCCAGGATCCCAGCCTCGACGGCGAGCTCACCGCGTGGGAAAACATGGATATCCACGGCGCGCTGTACAAAGTTCCGCGCCACGTCCGTCATGAGCGCACCGAAGCGCTCCTCAAGCTGTTCGAGCTGTGGGAGCGGCGCGACGACCCCGTAAAACAATTCTCCGGCGGAATGAAGCGGCGCCTGGAAATCGCGCGCGGGCTGTTGCATACGCCCAAAATCATCTTTCTCGACGAACCCACGCTCGGTCTCGATCCGCAGACGCGCAACCAGCTCTGGACGCACGTCAAGACGCTCAACCAGAACGAAGGCGTGACCGTTTTTCTGACCACGCATTATATGGAAGAAGCCGATCGAGTGGCGCAGCGCATCGCCATCATCGATCACGGACGCATCGTCGCGCAGGGAACGCCGCAGGACCTGAAAAAGCAAAACGAGGCGGAAACGCTGGAGGAAGCGTTTCTGAAACTCACCGGTTCCTCGATTCGCGACGAAGACGCCAGCGCGGCCGATCGCATGCGCAACATGGCCAGAATCTGGCAGGGCAACCGGCGATGACCGCGATTTACATTCTCTGGCTCCGGCAGTTGAAGCGCTACGTGCGGGCGCGATCCCGGATCGTGGCTTCGCTCGGCCAGCCGATTCTGTTTCTGGTCGCGCTCGGGTTCGGATTCGGCCCGATTTTCCAGCGC
>JASHWA010000372.1 GCA_030044325.1 Bryobacteraceae bacterium | reverse complement strand
TCATAGGGAATCTGGTCGTCCACGGCGACGTGATACATCTGGCCGACGGGCAGCGTGACGCGATTGAAACCGTGGCCGTGCGACGTGGTGATGCTCAGACCGCCGTCGTGGGTGATGACGAAGCGGTCGGGATTGGTTCTATCCCACCAGATATCGTGATTGTCGCCACCCCAGGGCTGGGGGCGAAAAGTTTCGCCGCCGTCGAGCGAAACATGGAAGGAGCTGTTGGAGACCATCACTTCGTTTTCGTTGTTGGGAGAAACCGCGAGGTGGATGTAGTAGCCGGCGCGGCCGATCAGCGCGCGATCCCAGTTGACCACGCGCCAGGTGTTGCCGGCGTCGTCGGAGCGCCACATCGATCCCTGATCGGCGGTCTGGATCAGCGCGTAGACGCGATCGGAGTTCGAAGGCGCGACGGCGACATCGATTTTCCCGACTGGCGAATGGGGCAGACCGGCGGTGAGATGACGCCAGGTCGAGCCGCCGTCGCGCGAAACGTAGACGCCGCTGCCCGCGCCTCCGCTGAATTCGCCGTAGGTGTGCATTTCGGCCTGCCAGGTTCCGGCGAACAGAACTTGCGGATTTTTCGCATCCATGCTCAGGCCGCTGCAGCCGGTGTTTTCATCGACAAAGAGCACGCGCTCCCAGTGGGCGCCGCCGTCGGTCGAGCGATACACGCCGCGCTCCTGCTGGGGTCCGGTCATACGGCCGAGCGCGCAGGCGTAGACGATCCCGGGATCGGTGGGATGGACGACGATGCGCCCGATGCGGCCGGTATGATCGAGTCCCATGTGTTGCCAGGTGCGCCCGGCGTCGGTGGATTTATAAATTCCGTTGCCCATTACATCGACATCGCGGATGGCCCAGGCTTCGCCGGTTCCGGCCCACACGATGCTGGGATTCGAATTGGCGACGGCGAGCGAGCCGATGGCGGCGACGGATTCGTTATCGAAAATCGGGGTCCAGTCGAATCCGCCGTCGGTGGATTTGAAAATGCCGCCCGAGGCGGCGCCTGCGTAGTAAGTATTGATATCGCCAGGGATGCCGGCGATGGAGGCGACGCGATTGCCGGCGAGCGGTCCGACGAAGCGGAAACGGAAATCGTCGCCGCCGCCGCGACCGCCGCGGCGCTGGGCCTCAAGGCCGGCGGCCGACAAGAAAATCGTTAAAAAGATCACGCTGCGATGCATGGGATTCTCCGTGAGGCAGTTTATCACGCCGGGTGCTGGCCGCGAACGGGCGCGAATGAACGCGGATTCCAGAATGGGGCGGCCGGTCGATTTTTGCCGGCTGCGTTCTGCGAGCGACCGTTGACAGGCGCAAGACCGGCTGTCGCAGGCTGACATACACTCGACTCATATGGACGCGATTCCGTTTGCGCGTTTGCTGGGGATTGAAATTATCGAGACGACGCCGGAAAAAGTCGCCGCGCGGATGCTGGTTCGGGAGGAGTTGTGCACCAAACCGGCGGTCCTGCACGGCGGCGCGGCGATGGCGTTTGCCGATACGCTGGGGGCGCTGGCGACGGTCGCCAATCTGCCTGAGGGCAAGTGGACCACGACGATCGAGAGCAAGACGAATTTTATCGCGGCGGCGCCGGTTGGATCGATCGTCATTGGCGAATGCACGCCGATTCATCGCGGGAAGCGAACCATGGTGTGGCAGACGCGCATCACGATGGCGGACGGCCGCCTGGTCGCCGTGGTAACGCAGACACAGATGATTTTGGAGCCGAAAGTGCAATGATGGAACCGTGGCGCTGCGAGATTACGAGCGGAAACGCAATTTCGAAGTCACGCCTGAGCCCAAACCATCGCGCCGCACGAGCCACGGCAAGCTTTTGTATGTGATCCAGAAGCACGCCGCGAGTCATCTGCATTACGATTTTCGCCTGGAATGGAATGGCGTTCTGCTTTCCTGGGCCGTTCCGAAGGGACCGTCGCTCGATCCAAGCGTGAAGCGGCTGGCGATGCACGTCGAAGATCACCCGGTCGAATACGGCGGATTCGAGGGCGTGATTCCGGAGGGTGAATACGGCGGCGGGACGGTGATGGTCTGGGATCGCGGGACGTGGGAGCCGGAGGTTGCCGACGTGGATGCTGCGCTCGCGAAAGGCGATCTCAAATTCACGTTACGCGGCGAAAAATTGCGCGGGTCGTGGGTGCTGGTGCGCACGCCGCGCGGATGGCTGTTGATCAAGCACCGGGATGAATTTGCGTCTAAAGAGGATGTGCTGGTGAAACAGCCGCGGTCGGTTGTTTCTCATAAATTATTGGCCGAAATCGCAAGCGAGAACGGCGGCGACGTGGAAAAGGCGGCGAAAGGCGACGCTCCGCCCAAAACCAGCCGCTGAAGCGTAACGGTCCTTTTGGCGTCTAACACGCATGAACGGAATAGAAGAATTGCGGCACAACTGGGGCTGGATCATGCTATTTGGCTGCCTCACGCTCCTGCTGGGAATCTATGCGGTCGCTTACGCGGTGCTGTTCACGATCGTTTCGGTGTTTTGGATGGGCGCGGTGCTGATTGCAGCGGGCGCAATCGAGGGGGTGTACGCGGTGCGGCATCGCGAACGCGGTCACCTGGTCTGGTATCTGCTCGAAGCCCTGCTGGCGATTGTGGTGGGCGCGATGTTGTTTCGCAGTCCGGCGGTGGGTGCAATCGCTCTGACGCTGCTGCTCGCGGCTTATTTCGTGCTCGCCGGTGCTTTCAAGATCGTCGCGGCGCTGACGCTCCGGTTTCCGTACTGGGCGTGGACGCTGGGGAACGGCGTGTTGTCGTTGATACTCGGCGTGATCGTGTGGGGCGGATGGCCGGCGACGGGGTTGTGGGTACTGGGGCTGTTCATCGGAATCAACCTGATTTTCAGCGGATTCGGGCGAATCATGCTGGCGTTCGTTCTGCGGCATGGGCCGATGCATCCGCTGCCGGTTTAGCGCGCCACGCGCGAGTTGACTGTAAACTCGGGCGTGCCCGCGCCGTGACTGGCGCGGCTCAAGGCGCGACCAACGCGCTCCGTTACTGCGCGCCTCGGGCGGTCACGAGGTTCATCAGGCGCGCGGCGCCTATTCTTTCTCGAGCGAGCGGCGGGCCTTCGCCAGCGCTTTTTGCTGCTGTGGCGAGAGCGGTGGGATCTTCAAGTCCAGATCGCGAATGGTCTTGGTGATTATGTCGGAAACCACCGAGCGGGTCACCCATTTGTTATCCGCGGGGATGATGAACCAGGGCGCGTGCCTGGTGCTGGTCGCGCTGAGCGCTTCCTCATAGGCGTGGGCGTAGTCGTTCCAACGCCCGCGCTCAGCGAGGTCGGCGGGTGAAAATTTCCAGTGTTTTTGGGGATCGTTGAGGCGCGCGAGCAGCCGTTTTTTCTGCTCGCCTTTGGAGAGGTGCAGAAAGAACTTCAGGATGACGGTCTGATTGCGCACCAGATGGTGTTCGAAGCGGTTGATATCTTCTAAGCGCTGTTTCCAAAACTTCGGCCCGGCCTTGCGAACGTGTTCGTTCGCCAGATACTCGGGATGAACGCGCACCACCAGGACCTCTTCATAGTGCGATCGATTGAATATCCCGATGCGGCCGAGGGCGGGAACCTTCTGGCTGTAGCGCCAGAGAAAATCGTGTGACAGCTCTTCGGAGGAAGGCTGCTTGAAGGGAACCACGTAGCAGCTCTGCGGATTGACGCCGCTCATCACGTGTTTGATGAGCCCGTCTTTGCCGGCCGTGTCCATCGCCTGAAGAATGATGAGCACCGCGTGCTTCTCGCTCGCCCACAGCAGTTCCTGCGCGGCGGTGAGGCGTTCGAGATTTTTTTGCAGCAGGTCATCGATCTGCGATTTTTCGCCGTGACCTCCGGTCCAAGCCGGATCGTGGTCGCGAAGACGCACGCGGCGTCCCGGCGGGATTTGAAACATCGACGAGAAGTCGAATTGGCCCATATATATAGGATACGGCGCAAAAAATCGGGTTGCGTTTCCGCGTAAACGTGATAATCTCACTGGCAGTCCGGGAATATCCCGGCGAAAATCCACAAGGAGAATTTGAAAATGAAGAAAATGTTGCATGTCACTGCTCTGGCCGTTCTCGCTGTCGGGCTGCTTTCGTCGAAATCGACAGTAAAAGACGCGCCTACTCCGGGATGCTATCCCAACTGCCTGGTGCGTGCGATGCCGGTGCCGGACGCACCGACTCCAGGGTGCTATCCCAACTGCGCGAAGCCCGTGCCGGATGCGCCAACCCCCGGCTGCTATCCCAACTGCCTGCTGTAGCGGTTGCGTTATGGACCCGCTCGTGGCACAATTCCCACAGGGTCGGTGACCCTGTGGGCTAAAGTGTTCAACGCGGTCCAGTTGCTGTGGTGGCTCTCGGTTGTCGCCGAATCGGCGCTGCTGTTCACGTTGCTGCGGCGAAAGCTGTATCGCGTCTACATTTTATTTACGACATATCTGGGCGCGGATATTGTGCGCTCGGTGGGCATGATGTGGCTGGTGCCCGATACCAATTCCAAGGCGTATGCGCGCGTATGGAGTGTGACGGAACCGGCGCTGGTTCTGATGCAAGTGGCGTTCGCGGTCGAGTTGTACGTGCTGATCAGCCGGCATTACCGCAATTTCGAGCGGATGCGTTCCTATCTTTTCTGGAGCTCGCTCGGTGCGGCGCTGGGGATTTCCCTGCTTGTGGTGAGTATCGACAAACCGGTCGCCTGGAGCAGTCCGCTGATTCAATCCATCGTTCTGGGTAAGCGCGTGGCGACCTTTGCGCTTGCGGGGTTTGTGGTTGGCGTCGCGATCTTTTTGCGCATCTTCCGGATTCCGATGCGCCAAAATGTCACATTCCATCGGCGTATCGCCACGGTGTATTTTCTTGCCAACGCCACTCATTATTTCGCCATCAGGCTCGCGCCGTCCATAATAGAACCGGCGAATGTGATTTTAATGATACTGAGCGGCGGCTGTTTTTGCGCGTGGATCCTGTGTCTTAAACCCGCAGGCGAAGGCGTGGAGGCCCTTCCCGAACCGAGCCCCAAGGAAATCGAGGCGCACGTGCAGCGAGGCGCGGAACTGGTGAGAAGGGTCGGATCGATCAAGCCGTGACGGTCTGCTCGATGGCGGTGAGGGAAATGCGGACCATGGGCAGAACGTCGGCGCGGTTGGGAAGCCAACGGTAATACAGGGCGGCTTGAAACAGGCGTGCCTGGTGATACAGCAAAATCGCGCGATTGCGGCACAGGTGTGTCAGCAAATCCCACGCGCCGAGCGAGACCAAGCGGAAACTTTCCCGATGGAACGCAGCGATTTCCGCGTCGAGTTCGCGTAAATATCCCAAAAAAACCTTATAGCGGCTACGACGGAAACGCGCCGCGATTTGGGGATAATCCTCGAAAAAACGCAGGTCGTCGCCCGAAAGCAGCCAAGCCATGGGCGCGAAGCGCTCAAACGAGCCGGAACTGGAACTGACAGGCATGGGGCCGCGCGTTACGATCTATCACAGACTATTCGAAAAGACGTGAATATGTCAAGTATGGCGGCAAAATTTCTGAGGATTTTTTGAATTTTGAAGGGCTTTAAATCCGGACGCGGTCGTGTAATAAGAAGGCGCGCAGATCGGTCCATTGATTTCCCAGCGTGTTTTGCACAAATGTAAGACGGTGGAGGACAAACGAGCGGTCGGCGGGAAAATGACGCCAACGCTCGGCCGCGACTTGCGCGACTTCGGCCGCAGCGCCCGGCTGTAGATCCTGCGCGAGGGTCACGTGGGGGTGGTAGGGGAACGGCTCTTCGAACGCCAACGGGCCGGAATTGAGCTTCTGGTGGAGCGATTTAAGCTGGGATCCTCCGCGCGCTACGGATAAATAAATGACGTTGGTGACGGGGAAAATCTCGATGGCGCCCAACTCGATCAAAAACGGCTGGAAATCGCGAAGTGCGGGGCCGAGCCCGGCCCAGGCTGTCTCAGAGGGGCAGTCGATCGGGCGGGGCGGCAGGACGGTCACGTGCGCCTTGGAATGACATCCCGAATCGAATTCCTTGCGCAGGCCATCGAGAAACGCCGCAAGCGGATCGGGGAGATATGACACAAGCGCGAAGGAGTTAATCCCCGGTCCTTCGCCGTTACAACCACTCATCCTGCATTTATTCTATCGCGGCCGTGGTCTCGGGGAGCGGCACGGGCTCAGCCCAATGCGCCTCTTCGAAGCCGACGAACTTGCAGATGCGCAAGCTGCCGTTTTCTGCCTCAAGCAGGTCGCCGACCTCGAGCGGCTGCGCGGAATCGCGCAACGCGAAAAATGCGGAGTACGGGGAAACGGCTTCAACGACGCTCGCCGGCTCATAATCGCGCGGTTTCACCACGGCCGCGCCGCTCACGTGAGGAGCCGAGCGGAACGCCTGGCGGAGATGGCCCTTCAGGCGATGAATCCGAAAGGAAGGCATAGATTGGTATGGGTCGATTATGCCTCAATTCGAATGGAGAAAACAATCGGGTAATGAAATGTTTTCCGCCGCGCGGAATCCCTGCTCCATCCAGCGCTCGACGTTGGCGCGCTTCCAGCGAATCGAGTCCGCGAGCGATCCGAGGGCGCCTTCGGTCTGAATGACGAGCAGCTCGACTCCGGCGGCAAGCGGCGGATGATGGCCGCAGGCGCGCTGAAATCCTCGCGCGAGGTGCGCCAGCCACGCGGCGGGAATACGAGGCAGGGCGTGCAAGGCGACGATGCGTGTCGCGCCCAGCTCGACCGCGGCCCACACGGGCAGGGGATTGAGCAATCCGCCGTCGGAATACCAGCGTCCGCCGATGCGCCTTTGCGGCAGCACGCCGGGGAGCGCACAGGACGCGGCCAGGTGTTTCCAGGTGATTTGTGCGCCGCGGAAAATTTCCGGCCGCATACGCGTCAGATCCGTGAGCACCGCGGCGAATTCGACGCGCGGCGAAAAATGACTCATCAGCGCGCGAATATTTTTGGGCAGATAACGCAGCCTGCCGGTTTCCGGCTGGAGCCAGAAGCGCGCCAGCTCATCGGGCGTGCACCCGCCGGCGATCGCGTAGCCGTTCAGCGATCCGATCGAGGCGCCGACCACCAACTCCGGCGCGAATCGAGGGGCAAGCGCGCGCCACGCGCCCGCCTGCCACGCCCCGAACATTCCTCCTCCGGAAAGCACCAGTGCCCGTTTCATACGGCTTACAATGAAGACGTAACCGCTTCATGGAAGATTTCGATCCGGCGATCTACGGACCTCAGGTAGCTGGTGTGTTGGCGCTCGATGGCGATGGCCGCCGTTTGCTTCCGCTGACTTGCGGAGTTTGCCCGGTAGAACAAGCCGCGCGCGAATTGAAAAAGACCACGGCACGGGAGCTGTTTCCGGGGGCGCAGGATCCGGCCGCGGCGATGGCCGGGCTGTGGCTGTACTTTTCCGGATTCGAAGAAGCGCATGAGCTCGCCTCCTCCGGTTCGACGCAGGAATGCGAGCTGTGGCACGCGATTTTGCATCGCCAGGAACCGGATTCCGGCAACTCCGCGTACTGGTTTCGAAAGGCGGGCGCGCATCCTGTCTTTTCGAAGATCGCACATGCGGCCACGCGAATTCTGGCGGCGCATCCCGACGCCGAATTTCGCACCGGCAAATGGGACCCGTTCGCCTTCATCGCTTTTTGCGAGCGCGCGCGCATGCAGCCGGGAACCGTGCAGGAGCGGGCGGCCTGTCGAATCCAGCTGGCGGAGTGGCAGATCCTTTTCAATTACTGCGCGCGAGCACGCGGCACGCCCAGGGGCGAGGGGTTGCGGTGAGACCGCGGACGATCCTGATCCTGCTGGTGCTGATCGCCGCGGGCGTGCTCCTGTGGACGCTCACACGCTTCAAATCGCAGCCGCTCGAAGTGCAGTTCGGCCACGCAACCATCGCGACCATCCACAGCTCGGTGGTGACCAACGGCAAGGTCGAGCCGCTCGAATCGGCGGTGGCCAAAGCGGAACGCTCCGGTCCGGTGGCGAAGATTCTGATCCAGCGCGGACAGAATGTCGCGGCGGGAGCGGCGCTGGTGGAGCTGGATTCGAGCGAAGCGCACGCGCAGCTTGCCTCGGCGCAGGCCAAGATCGCGGAGGCGCGGGCGCAGCTCGATCTGCTGGCGCACGGCGGACGATCCACGGACCTGGCGGAAATTTCGGCGGGAATCGATCGCGCCCGGCTGGATCTTTCCAACGCGCAGAAAGATTATGACCGGCTGGAGCGGCTGGAACAGAAGCAGGCGGCGACGCGCGCCGAAGTGGACGCGGCGAAGCAGCGCGTGGATGCGGCGAGATTGCAGATCGAATCGTTTGAAAAGCGCAGAGCGGCGCTGGTGAGCGCGCCGGATCGCGCCGCGGCGGAGGCGCGCCTCAACGATGCGGAAGCGGCGGCGAAGCTCGCCCAGGTGCAGATCGATCAGAGCGTCGTGCGCGCGCCGATCGAGGGCACGGTATATCAATTCGACATCAAACCGGGGGCATATCTGACCGCCGGCGACACGGTCGCATCGATCGGCCGGCTGAACCGGGTGCGCGTCAACGTATGGGTGGACGAGCCCGACCTGGGACGGGTCGCCAAGGGAATGCCGGTGGTGATTACGTGGGTGGCGATGCCGGGACGGCACTGGGACGGGGAAGTGGATCGCATGCCGACCGAGATCGTGCCGCTGGGCACGCGGCAGGTGGGCGAAGTGGTGTGCGTGATCCGCAATCCCGATCGCGATCTGCTGCCGGGGACCAACGTGGACGTCGAAATCCGCTCGCAGACGGTGGAAAACGCGGCGACGGTTCCCAAGGAGGCGGTGCGCACGGAGCACGGGCAGCCGGGTGTGTACCTGCTTCGGGGCGATCGTATCGAGTGGCGGCGCGTCGAGCTCGGCGTATCGAACACCACGCGCATCCAGATCATCGCTGGACTCGCCTCGGGCGACGCGGTCGCGCTGTTTTCAGAAAAACCGCTGCACGACGGGATGCAGGTGAAACCGGTTTTTCCGGATAACAACGGCGCCTGAGCAGTCGCGCGATTGCTCGATGGATGACCCGATCCTCGATTCAACGCCCGTAGGGCTGCAAACGGGGCGGCTGCGCATCCGGCTCGAGCAGCCACACCTCGCGATCCGGATAATAGTCGACCAGCTTTTGGTTTTGCTCCAATCCCAGGTCGCGGGCCCATACGATCCGCGCGGCGTCGATATCCGCGTCGTTATAAACCCATTCGTCCTGGAAAATATGCGCCGGCGAATAATGGACGAATACGAGCAGTTTCCCGGGGATCTTCTGGAGCTGACGCTTCACCGCGATGCGCCGCTCGGGATTTTGGTGATTCAATCCGCTCCAGGTTTCGTACGGCCGCAGCGCGAGCGAAAACTGGCGCGTGTCGAAGATATGGAGCGTGTACCAGAACAGAAAAAACGCGACGCAGAGAGACATCACGACGCGCGCGCCGCCAGCGGTGTATTTCGCGATCTGCTCCATTCCCGCGACGCCGATCAACACGAACAGGCAGGTGACGGCGCCCAGATAATGGGTCTGGAACGCCGGAAAAAAATTGATTCCCAGCGCGAAAATCGCGAGCGTGAGCGCGACCCAGGCGAATCTCCACTCGCGCAATCGAAGGAGGAAAAACGGGAGCGCGAGATACAGCGGGGGAATGAAGAAGAAGCGGTAATAGCGCACGCGATATTCGAGGCGCAGCAGATAGCTTTGGAGAGTTTCGCGATCGGCGCCGCGAAACGCCATCTGGGACTTGTATTCGAGCTGCTGTTCGCGGGTGAGTTCGAGATGGGGGGCGGGATCGGGAAGAAACGTCAGCGCGGCCGGGACGCCGTACTGATCTTGACTCAACGTGTACGGTAATTGGGTCCATTTCCCGGTGACGCTTTTGTTTTGAAGCAGGGTCACGCCGGCTGCGGCGAGCGCGATGAGTATGGCGACCGCGAGCGGCTTCGCCAGGACGCGAAATTTTCGAAAAGGGACGAAAAACAGGGGGGCGGAGATCAGCAGAAAGATCGATTCGTAGGGGCGCGTCAGCAGATTTAGTCCGAGTCCGATTCCGAGCAGCGCGCCATCCCTTGCTCGAGCGGTCGCGCGCAGCCGCGGGAGGGCGCCGAACACCAGGCATCCGGCCGCGGCGGCGAACGCTCCGCCCCAATAACTGTTCATCCAGGAAGAAAGCGGGCCGAATTCGATCGCGGCGAGGAATCCGCCGGCGAGCGCCCATTCAGGGGTGGTCCAGGCGCGCAGCATCCAGTAGCACAGCGCGCAGAACGCGGCGGTGGACGCGATCACGCCTGCCCACGGGAGGCCGAACATCGCGCGGCCGATGGCCAGCGCCAGTCCCTGGCCGATCGGATAGATGGAGCTGTAGGTGGGCTGCTGCAGCACGAAGAACGTCTCGAAAAACTGGTGCAGCGGGTGCGCAGGATTCGCGAATCGAAAGTGCCGCAGAGTGTCGGCGACCAGCAGGTGGCCGAATTCGTCGTAGACATCGGGAGTGGGCACGGGATGATGCGGGAGCAGCAACAATCGGAGCATCACGGGCAGCGCCGCGCAGATCGCCATTGACCACGCGGTCCGATGGGCGAGCTTGTGTGCGGCCGGTGCGAGCAGCGCGCGCCAGGTCAACGCGAGCGCGACCAGCGCCGCGGCCCATACGATCTCGATAAAATCGCTCGCGCCGAACCCGATGGGATTTTCGAAGGGAAGATACGACATTATTTCACGGGCTCGAACTGCAAATGGATCTTGGTTTGGCCGGAAGGCTGGGGCGCGGGCGCAGCGTTTTCCTGCTGCCCGGGCATGGTGCGCGGAGCCGGCTCGGAATACGGCGCGAGTTTCAAGGGGACCGCGTCGGCTTGGAGCAGCCACACTTTGCGATCGGGATAGTAGCCGCGCAGCGCGTCATCCTCATCCGCGCCCAGGTCGCGCGCCCACACCACGCGCTGGGAATCGATGTCGGCGCCATTGTAAACCCATTCGGTGAAGACGTGCTGGGGGCCGTAGCGCACGAAGACGAGTTGTTTTCCGGGCTGCGCGGCGAGCTGGCGATCGATTGCGATCCTCCCATCCGGATCGCCGCCGTTGATGGTGTCCCAGGTTTCCCAGCGCCACATCGCGCTTTCGAGATCCTGGTTGGCCGACACGTGAATCCCGTACCAGAAGGCGAAGTGCGCGGCGCAGAGAAAGACGATCATCTGCGCAGCATCGGCGCCGGACGTCACCTGGCGAATGGTGATGCGGCTCATCCGTTCGAGCGCGGTCACCGCGATCAGGGCCATCAAACAGGCTTCCACGGCGATGTAGTGCGGAAAAAAGTAAACATAAAAATTACTGCCGATCGCCATGAGCGCAATCGTAAGCGCCACCCACTGAAATCGGAATTGTTTGAGCGCGAGAACAAAGAACGGCAGCGCGAGATACAGCGGCGTGAGGAGAAAAAATCGATAAAAGCGCAGGCGCGTGGGCAGGCGCGCGAGCCAGGTGCTCAGAGTGTCGGTGCGGTCGCCATGGACCCACGCCTGGCCGTGCGCGACCAGGTCCTGTTCATGCGTCAGCTTACGTTGCGGCGCGGGATTCGGCTCGGTGGTGAACGACGTCGGCACGCCGTACTGCTCCCGGCTGAGCATGTAGGGCATTTTGGTCCATTCGCCGGTGACGGCTTTGTTATCGAAAAAAAACAGCGCGATCGCGGGCAGGACGCAGGTGGTCGCGACCAGGGCGGCGATAGGAATTTTGCGCCGCGTTACGGAATCGAATAAGGCGGGCGCGAAAAACACGAGCAGCGCGGCCGCGAGAAATACGGTTTCATACGGCCGAGCGAGAAATGCGAGTCCCGCGCCCAATCCGAGCAGCGCGGAATCGCGGGCGCGCCAGCTTTCGCGCAGCCGCGGCGCAGCGCCGAAGATCAGGCATCCCGCGACGGCCGCCACTCCGCCGCCCCAATAGCTGTTCATCCAGTGGTTCAGCGGGCCGAATTCAACGACGGCGAGCGCGCCGCCGAGAAGCGCCCACTCGGGAGTGGTCCAGGCGAGCAGCATCCAGTAACACAGCGCGCAAAATAATCCGATCGAAATCGCGACGCCCGCCCACGGATTGCCGAAGATTAATTTTCCGAACGCGAGAGCGAGCGCCGGTCCGAGGGGATAAATCGAGCTGTAGCTCGGCTCCTGCAAGACGAAAATGGTTTCGAAAAATCGATGCATGGGATGCACCGGGTTGGCCAGGCGAAAATGCGCCAGCGTGTCGCCGAGCAGCAGATAGCTGAAATCGTCCGAGCCGACCGGCGTGGGTACCGGATGGAGCGGCAACAGCGCCAGCCGCAGCGCGATGGGGGCGAGGAATAGCGCGAGCATGCACCATGCGGTCCGGTGCGCGAAGCGGCCGAGCGCGTTTCGCCACCATTTCCACGCAAAGGCCGATGCGAGCAACGCCGCGCCGAAGGCCAGGGTGATGAAATCGCCCGCGCCGAACCCGATCGGGTTATGCAGGGGCAGGAACGAGCGAAACCAGTGGAACAGGTAAAACATCAATCTCTAAAGACGATTATTCTAGAAAGGCCGTTGCGATTGCCATGAGCGCGTCCTACACCGTCGAAGATCAGCAGCGCATGACGCGCGCGAAAAATTATTTCGCCTGGCAGGCGGGGCTGGTGCTGCCCGAGCTCGGCCGCCGCGTTCTCGAGATCGGCTGCGGTATCGGAAATTTCACGGAACTGCTGGTGGACCGGGACGCCGTGATCGCAGTTGATTCCAGCGCCGATTGCATCGAGATCCTGAAATCGCGCTGCCCGTCGGCTCACGCTTTCGCGCTGGATGCGCAAAGCGACGCGCTGGTCGACCTGGCGCGCTGGGAGCCGGACTCCTGCGCGCTGCTCAACGTGCTGGAGCACATTGAAGACGATGCGGGCCTGCTGGGGCGCATTGCCGCGATGCTCCCGTCGCACGGCGTGATTGTGCTGCTCACGCCCGCTTTTTCGTCGCTGTACGGGCCCATCGACCGAAATCTCGGCCACTATCGCCGTTACTCGCGAGCCGCGATCGAGCAGGTGGCGCGCTCGGCCGGGCTGCGGATACGCAAGATCCGCTACGTGAACGCGCTGGGATTTTTCGGCTGGTGGATCAATGCGCACGTGTTGAAGCGTCAGGCGCAATCGGAATCGCAGATCGAAATTTTCGACCGCCTGGCGCCGCTGATGGCGCGCCTGGAAGGGGTAATGCCACCGCCGTTCGGG
The DNA here is from genome assembly GCA_030044325.1 of Bryobacteraceae bacterium. Classification (GTDB taxonomy): domain Bacteria; phylum Acidobacteriota; class Terriglobia; order Bryobacterales; family Bryobacteraceae; genus Palsa-187. Next base: position 9,303 of record JASHWA010000372.1, on the reverse strand, counting down.
CAATCGTTTTTCGCCGTAATCGAGAAGCCGTAGATGGGGAACTGCCTTGCGAGGGGCTCTCGGTTCGCCCTACGCCGTGAAAATTGATCCCCGCCATCACGGGCAGGGCTTTCCGAGCGACGAAAGCGGCGCCGGTCACGGTGGTCGGGACGCGTTCTATTCCTTTGGGTCGGCGCGCGGGGGGTGGATCACGCCGGCCGACGCCAGGCGATCGAGGGCGGCCTGATCCAGGTTCAGCAGCTCGACGAGCGATTCGCGCGTGTGCTCGCCCAGGCGCGGCGCGGGGCTCGGGATTTTGCCGGGAGTCCCGGAAAACTTCACGGGCGCGCCGGTGACGCGCAATGGGCCGGCCTGGGGAAACATCTCGCGATGCGCGGTCTGCGGATCGGCGATCACTTCATCGAGCGTGCGGACGGGCGCGCAGGGGATGCCGCGGGCGCTCAGTTTTTCGATCCACACGGCGCTGGGCGCGGTGCGAAACAGATCGGCGATGGCGCCTTCGAGCGCCTCGCGATTCTTGACGCGCAGAGGATTGGTGGCGTAATCGGGGTGGTCAATCCAATCTTCACGATCGACGGCGCGGCAGAATTCGGGCCACAGCTTGACGCTTGCGACCGCGATCACGATGTCGCGATCGGCGGTGGGGAAGCCGCGATACGGAACGATGGTGCCGAAGCGCGTCCCCATCGGTCCGGGAACGATGCCGGAGCCGGCAAAATTGGCGTAATTGGAGGCCATCGCCGAAATCATGGAATCGAGCATCGAAACATCCACGAACTGGCCTTGGCCCGAGCGGTTGCGGGCTTCGAGCGCAAGCAGGATTCCAATCATCGCGAACATTCCGGAGGTGATATCGGCGACGGAATGGCCGCAGCGAACGCGCTCGCCGCCTTCGACGCCGGTGACGCTGATGAGGCCGCTGGAGGCCTGGAGGATCAGGTCCATGGCGGGTTCATCGCGGGAGGGTCCGGTCTGGCCGTAACCGGAAATGGAGCAGTAGATCAGGCGCGGATTGCGCGCGCGGGCGGCGGCGTAGCCGAGGCCGAGCCGATCCATGGTTGCGGGGCGCATGTTCTCGATGAGCACGTCGGCATGATCGATCATATCGAGGCACAGCGCGACGCCGTCGGGTTTCTTGAGATCGATCGCGAGGCTGCGCTTGCCGGTATTGAGGCCCAAAAAATAAGACGCTTCACCACCGGTGAACGGCGGCGCCCAGGAGCGGCCGACTTCACCTTCTCCCGGCGATTCGATCTTGAAGATTCCGGCGCCGTACTGCGCCATCAGCATGGTGCAATAAGGGCCGGCGAGGGCGTGCGAGAAGTCGAGAACGACGAGGCCGTCTAATGGAAACATGTGGGCCGGAGGCATGAAACAGTCAGGATAGCGGAGTTGGGCGGGAGCCGCGGACCCACCAACTACGGACCATGAACCGGTTAGGATGAAATATGGCGGCGTTGGCGGATCAGCATAATCGTCCGCGCGAATGGCAGTTGCTGGAACTGCGTCGCGTCTCGGTCGAGCAACTCGGACCAGTGCTGGAGGAAGAGATCGCGGCTTGGAAACGCGAGCTCGACTGGGACTTCCGCGCCTCGGCGGACCTGGTGCGGCGTTTTGTACAGATGCAGGCGCTGAGCGGATTTGCGCTGGTGCGCGGCGGCCGCGTGGTGGGCTATTCCTATTACGTCTGCGAAGAGGGCAAAGGTCTGATCGGGGATGTGTGCGTGATGCGCGCGCAGCGCGGCGTGGAGCTCGAAAACGCGCTGCTCGAAGCGAGCTTGAACGCGATGTTCGGAATGCTGGGAATCCGCAGGGTGGAGGCGCAGATCATGATGATCTCCTTGCCGCTCGATCGGGCGGTCCCGGCGCCCAACTGGTTCCGGCGATATCCGCGATATTTTATGCAGGTTCCCTTGGGCGCGGCGGTCAGGCTGCCGGAAAGAACGGTTTCGGGCATCGCCATGCTGCCGTGGTCGGAACTGCGGCAGGAGGAAACCGCGCGGTTGATCGCCGCCGCGTACCAGGGCCATGTCGACAGCCAGATCAACGATCAATACCGCTCGATTGCGGGCGCGCGGCGGTTCTTGACCAACATCGTGCAGTATCCCGGATGCGGAACGTTCTTCGGTCCGGCTTCGTGGGCCGCGGTCCGCGGAGGCGAGCTGCTGGGGATCTCGCTGGCGAGCCTGGTATCAAGCCAAGTCGGCCACATTACGCAGGTATGCGTCGCGCCGTCGGCCCGCGGAACGGGATTGGGATACGAACTGGTGCGGCAATCGCTGATGTCGCTGGCGGCGAACGGATGCGCGTCAGTCAGCCTGACGGTTACCGCATCGAATGACACCGCGGTCGCATTGTACCAGCGGATGGGATTCAGCAGGCGAAGAAATTTCGCAGCGTACGTGTGGGAGCCGCGCTAATACTGCCGTTTGGCGGACGGATATACCGTGTTGTCGGTATGGGCGTTACTGGCCGTTTCCATTACACTGGGGTTACTTCAACAATCCCCCGTTACGAGAGACGGGCGCTCCCTCACCTAACAGTCCTGAGCGCCCGTTTTTAATTTTTGAGGTTCGATTGGGCGCCCAGCCGGATCAGCTGGGTTTCGCCGGGCCCTTGAAAAAAGCTGAACCCTGGACGATTCCCCCACATTTGCGGGCCGCCGAGCTTGATCCCGTGCGCGAGCGTCACGTCGTGGATTCGCGTGACCATTTTTTCGTATTCGGGGTCGCCGATTTTATGGCCCGAAAAATTGCCGAGATCGGTACTGGCGGCGAAAATCACGTCGATACCGGGAACGGACGCGATTTTTTCCGCGTTGTCGACGCCGACGGGGGTTTCGATCATGATCACCACCATCATGTTGTCGTTGACGGTCTGGCGGTAGTCGTTGCCGTAGAGCTCGCGATACTGGCCGCTGCCCATGCTGCGGCGTCCCTGGGGCGGATATTTAGCCCAGCGAACGGCCGCTTCGGCTTTTTCGACCGTATCGACGGTGGGGACGATAATCCCCAGCGCGCCGATGTCTGTGGCCTTCTGGATATCGCTTTCGGTCGCATCGGGAACACGGAGGAACGGGACGGCCGAGGCTCCGCGGCAAGCCCAGATCATGTGCGCAACGTCGGAATAGGTGAGCGGGCTGTGCTGCATCTCGATCCACAGAAAATCGTAACCCGAGTTCGCCATGGCGCAGTAAATGTTCGGATCGGGCGAATAAATCGTAGCGCCGGTGATCGATTTCCCCTCGGCGAGTTTCTGTTTCGCGGTGTTGTAAATGCGGGTTTGCGCGGGAGCGCAGGAGGCGATGAGCGCGAGAGCGATGAGCGGTTTCATCCCTCTTGTTCTCGCTCTTTCGGCGCGCGGGCGCAAGCGGGTCTGGCCCTACGCCACAAGAACTGGTCCCCGCCCTCGCTCGCTGACGCGAGGCGGCTGTAAAACCTTGAGATCGCGAGATACGTCGAAGAGCCGCCAGCCGTGAGGCTGCGGTTTGCGCGGGTTTCCACACAGACTCTCATGGGCCGGGCCTGTCGGGCGATGAAAGCCGCGGCATCTTCGGGAAGCTACAAAATCCCTACAACACCAGCACCGGATGATACAAATGCGGCAGCCGCGCTTCGCCGATCGCGACCAGTTCGCCGTGCGCGGTGACGGCTTTCACGTAGCGCGCGCCCTTGCGCGCCTGAAACGGAGAAATGCGGAAATCGCGTCCATTGCGGATCTGCCCTGCGGTGATGGAATCAACCATCTCCATGGGAAATTCAGGGAGAAGCTGCGCGGCCGGAATCAGCGCCTCGGCGATGCGCCCCTGTTCGGCGAGTTCGGCGAGCTGCTCGAGCGTGCGCGCGTCCTCGATCCTGAAATCGCCCGAAGCGGTTCGCCGCAGCGATTTCAAGAACGCGCCGCAGCCCAGCGCCTGGCCGGCATCGTGCGCGATGCTGCGCAGATACGTTCCGGCCGAGCAATGCACTCGCACTGTCGCTTCATTGCCTTCTACGCCCAACACCTCGAGCGAGTACACGTGGACACGGATGGGCGCGAGTTCCACCGGCTGGTTTTTTCGCGCGAGCTCGTAAGCGGGCCTGCCCGCGATTTTCTTCGCCGAAACGGGCGGCGGAGTCTGCGAAAACTCGCCGCGAAACGCATCCAAAATCGGATCGAGCCGGGCGCGGTCGAGCGTCACGGGAATGTCGGGCGAAACGGGCTCACCTTCGGCGTCATAGGTGTTGGTGGAGTAGCCGAAATGAATGACGCCTTCATAAATCTTGTCGTTGCGTGTGTAAAACTGCGCGAGCCGGGTAGCCCGGCCGATGACCAGCGGAAGCACACCCGTCGCCACCGGGTCGAGCGTGCCGAGATGCCCCACCTTGCGCGTGCCGGCGAGCCGGCGCACCTTGTTGACGACGTCGTGCGAGGTCCAGTCGCGCGGTTTATCGACAACGATCACGCCGTCCATTTATATAAGCTAGCTGATCGTGAACCGAGACGGCGCCGTAGGGCATGGACCCCGAACGCGCTCCATGACTGTCGCGTCTCAGTCACTCGGGCGGTTTGATGTGCGACAGATATGGTCCCGGGTAAGCTGGATCGTATGGACCTTCGATATCCTCTCGGGAAATTTTCGTTCCCGCAGCAGGTGACCGCGCATCAGCGGCGCCAATGGATCGCGGAAATCGAGCGGGCGCCGGCGAATTTGCGGGCGGCGATCGCCGGATTGAATGCCGGGCAGCTCGACACGCCGTACCGCGACGGCGGATGGACCGTAAGGCAGGTGATCCATCACGTTCCGGACAGCCATATGAATTCGTACGTGCGGTTCAAGCTCGCTCTGACCGAAGATGAGCCGGCCATCAAGCCATACGACGAGGCTGCGTGGGCGAGGCTCGCCGACAGCGCGGAAACGCCGGTGGAAGTTTCGCTGGCAATGCTCGATGCGCTGCACGAGCGCTGGGTCCGGCTGATGCGGTCGATGGAGGAGGCCGCGTGGTCGCGCGCGTTCCGTCATCCCGAAACCGGGTTGGTGAAGCTTGAATCGAATCTGGCCCTGTACGCCTGGCACGGGAAGCATCACACGGCTCATATCACGCGGCTGAGGGAGCGCAATGGCTGGTAGTCAACGCTTGCTCACCTAGCCGACATCCATCTTTCATCTTTCTTCCCTATTCTGCAATCGGGAGGAAACATGAACTGGAGTTTTCGATGCGGCGCGAAACGTGTTACAGCGCAGCCCGGCCGGTCCCGCGGTGCGGCTGATCGAAAATTTTCTGCTTCCCGATCAGCTTGAGCAGGCCTGGATGGCCGCGGCCGGCCAAAGGTCGCCGGGTGGGAAGGTCTTCGCGAATTTTCTCGACACGATGAACGTCGGTTACGAATGCGAGCCCGGCGATATCGCCCGGATTCCCAAAACCGGCGCGGTGGTGGTGGTCGCGAACCATCCGTTCGGGCTGGTGGAAGGCGCGATCCTGGGCGCGCTGGCGGCGCGCGTGCGCGCGGATTTCAAGATTCTGGCGAATTCGCTGCTCGCCTCGGTTCCCGCGCTGGGCGATTACATGATCGCCGTCGATCCGTTCGGCGGAGCGGTGCGCGCCAACTGGCGATCGCTGCGCGCCGCGCTCGATTGGCTCCGCAGCGGCGGCGTGCTGATCACCTTTCCCGCGGGCGAGGTGTCCTCGCTTCAGCTTCATCCATTTCAGATCGCCGACCCGGACTGGAACGAAAACGTGGCGCGCTTGATCCAGCTTTCCGGCGCCTCCACGCTTCCGGCCTACTTTCACGGCGCCAACGGACCCGGATTCCACGTCGCCGGCCTGATCCATCCGGGGCTTCGCACGGCGCTTCTGCCCCGCGAGCTGTTAAACAAGCGCGGGCGGACGATTCGTGTCTCGATCGGACGCGAAATCCCCGCGGATCGCTTCGCGCATCTCGGAAGCGAGCGACAAGCGACGGCCTATCTGCGGCATCGGACACATATCCTGCAAGCGCGCGGCGCCGCGAAATCCTGGCGATTCGCACCACGCCGGGAACGCATCGCAGGTGCGGCCGATGCGCTCGCCATGCGCTCCGAGATCGCCGCGCTCGGCGGGGAAAATCTGCTGATTCAAAGCGGCGATTATTCGGTTTTTTGCGCGCCGGCGCAGGCGATTCCCAACGTGCTGCGCGAAATCGGCCGGCTGCGTGAGATTTCGTTTCGCAAGGCGGGGGAAGGCACCGGACGCTCGCTCGATCTCGATCGGTTCGATGCGAGTTACCGGCATTTATGGATCTGGAATTCGAAAACGGACGAGGTCGCCGGAGCCTACCGGATGATCGGCACGGATTCCGTGCGCGCGCGGCAGGAGCTTTACACCAGCACTCTGTTTCGTTTCCGGGCCGGGTTGCTGGAGAAGTTCCATCCGGCGCTCGAACTCGGGCGGTCGTTCGTGCGGCCGGAATATCAGAAGAACTCGATCGCGCTGCTGCTGCTGTGGAAAGGGATCGGGCGATATGTCGCGCGGAATCCGCGCTACCGAGTGCTGTTCGGCCCGGTCAGCATCAGCCGCGAATACAATCCGGCGTCGCGCGACCTGATGGTCTCGTTTCTCGAATCGCACTGCGGCAACCGCGAGCTGGCCGCGCTGGTGGAACCCCGGCGGCGGCCGCGCATGGGCCGTCTGCGCACGTGCAACACGCAACTGCTCGGGTCGCTGGTCGAAAGCGTGGAGGAACTTTCCGAGATCGTCGCGGACGTCGAGCGCGACGGCAAGGGCGTTCCGGTGCTGGTGCGGCAATATCTCAATATCGGAGCGCAGGTGCTCGCCTTCAACGTGGACGCAGATTTTTCCGATGTGGTCGACGGCCTGGTGGTAGTCGATCTTTCGCGTCTGGATCGCAACCTGCTCGAGCGCTACCTGGGAAAATCGGGCGCGGAAGCGTTTCGAACCTACTCTGCGCAGCCAAAAACACATTCTGTAACAAATGTTTTTTGACAAATACTCCCAACTGTAACAAAGCATTGTTATACAGGGGCATGAAGTGCGACTTGCACGTCCACACCGTTCACTCCGGCATGTGCACAGTACCTCTGCTCAACCGGATCTGCCGCGAAAGCTACAACGATCCGCACCAGGTTTACGCGCTGTTGAAGCGCCGGGGCATGGACCTGGTGACGGTGACCGATCACGATTCGATCGGGTCCGTCGAGCCCCTGCGCCGCCACGCCGATTTTTTCCTGAGCGAAGAGGTGAGCTGCCGCACCTCCAGCGGAACATATCTGCACATGGGCGTTTACGGCATCGAGGAGCGGCATCACGGCGAGCTTCAGCGCCGCGCCGAGGACATGGCTGCGCTGCTCGCCTATCTCGATGAGCAGGAGCTGCTGTTCAGCGTCAACCACGTTTTTTCGGGACTCACGGGCGCGCGCAAGGACGCCGATTTCGAGGAGTTCCTCAGCCGATTTCCGGCGGTCGAAACGCGGAACGGGCAGATGCTCGAATGCGCGAATCGGGGAGCGGCGGCGTTCGCCGCGCGGGCGGGAAAAATCGCGGTTGGCGGGAGCGACGCGCATACGCTTCAATCGCTCGGCCGGACGTACACGCAGGTCCCCGGAGCGCGCAACGCACGGGAGTTTCTGGCCGGGCTGCGCCAGTCGAAAAGCCTGGTCACGGGAGAATCGGGCGATTATCTGAAGCTCACGCGTGCGATCTTCGAGATCGGCGCGGAACTGGTGCGCGAGCATCGCGGTGCAGCTCTGCTCGCTCCGCTGTTCGCGCTGGTTCCGGCGATCACGGGCGTGAATTACGCGCTGGAGCTGTGGTTCGCGCAGAAGTGGAGCAGGCGTGTGGAGCGTTTGTGGACGCCGGTCCCGAGCCTGAGCATCGAAGAGGCGTAGTTTCGCTCAGGAAGCGCGCTTGCGGCGAGGCTCTTCTTCTTCGTCGTACACAGGGACCTGCTCCAGATCTTCAGCTTCGAAAACCTGATCGCAATCCTGGCATCGCAGGTAGTCGACCCCGTCCCGGCGCATCAGAAATTCCGTGCGCTTGTGCTCACAGCCCGGCATAATAGACGCAGATTATCCCTATTCTAAGGAAGGCGCGCGCATTGTCAAGCCCCAGGTAGTGCGCGAAAAGTTTTAGCGCACTACCGAGCCTGGCGCGTCGCCTTTGAGAAGGACAAACTCGTTGCACCCAAGCCCGCCGCCTTCCGTACGTGCCTTCCGTTGGGTGAAACCCCGCTTCTTGAAGAACCCGACGATCTCTTCCGGACGTGCAACCTCGAATGGATAGCCCCCAACCCAGTCGACAACGTCATACCACGCGGACATACCTCGCGCGCGTCCCGTCTCACGCCAGGTCTTGAACGGCTGCAAGCGAAGCAGGTCCTTTAGCCACCGCCGCCACCAATGGTAGACGCACACCGCGGCCGCGGTCATAAGCTGAATCGGGCGCGAGGACGCGTTGTAAAACCGTTTGATCTTTGTCCAGCGAACGCTGGCCTTACCCTGATCGTTGTAGATCGCGACGAACAGGATTCCGCCCGGATTCACACGTTCCCCGGCCTGTTCCAGGGCCTTCCACATCTGTCCGGTGTGGTGAAGCACGCCCCAGGAGTACACGATGTCGAAGCGGCCCAGGGAACCGACGAATTCGCTATCGAGCACCGATCCCTCCCGCACGACCCACGCGGGATCTTCCGGGAAATAACGCCTCTTGAGTTCGGCCGTACAGGCAACGGACTGGGGATCATAGTCGAAAGAGACCACGTTGGCGCCGAGCCGTCGCGCCGCCAGACTGAATAAGCCGCTGCCCGAGCCAATGTCGAGAAACGAGACCCCCGCGAGCTGCGTTTCGAGCATCCCCATCAGCGACTTTTCAGCCGCGCGGATGCGTTCTTCGTTCAAAACCCCGAGAAAGCGGGACCAGTTTTCACCAAACTTGAACCGCCTGCCAGCGGCGACATCCTCCGCGTGACTGGCTTCTGAATTGGTGTGCATAGATCGTCAGGGCCGAGGATCGCATGGCCCGGTTAGGCGGAATTCAGGACGCTCGCTTTCCTCAGATCAAGTCTACCGCAAACGATTTGAGACGCTCGAAATCGTTCGTCCGCATGCCCGTCGTCGCGCGGGCTGGGAGCCTCTAGGGCACGGCAACGACGCTGATCCCGCTGCTTACGGAGGTCGTGCCGTTCTGGCGCTGCACCTGGTAGTACAGAACCCGTCCGGGAAGCGCGGGGATCTGCACCGTGCACTGTCCGGTGCAGGGCGTGTAAGCCTGCGCCTCGCCGGCGTAAACGAACGGGGACTGCGCGGCCGGCGATGCCGTCGTGTAGCAG
>JASHWA010000371.1 GCA_030044325.1 Bryobacteraceae bacterium | reverse complement strand
GCGCGCGCCTCCGTCTCAAAGCGATCCGAGTAGTCGCCGGAGAGAATCTTCACTGCGACGGTACGGCCAAGCCGTGTGTCGGAAGCCCGATAAACCTCGCCCATGCCGCCCGCTCCGATCGCGGACACAATCTCGTATGGACCGAGCCGGGTTCCAGGAATCAATTGCATACGTTGAACCATTCCAGAGTAACAGTGCGGTAATCCACCACGGCGAACACGCCGGCCGCGCCACCATGGAGCCATGCCGGCGTGCCGCCAGGATTCGCAGCACACTATTGCCGCAACTCGCTCGACGCAGCGCGCGTCGGCACGGCAGTCACGATGTTGGGAACATTCCGCTGGCGCAACATATTATTGAAATCCGCGACTTCCTTGCCCAGCAGGTTGGTCAAACGCTGGCGATCGGTTGCGGCGCGTTCCTTGAGCTCGTCGCTCACGGCGACCTGCTGGGTGGTCGGCTGGTGGTCCGAACTTCCCACCTCGTTTGCGAGATACCCGATCTTCGACGCCAGCCCCGGTGCGAAGCGCACATTATCCTGACCTTGACCGGTGACTTTCAGATTGACGATCTGGTCTTCGATATCCGTCAAGTTTGTGTTGAGCGCCTGGGCCGAGGCGCGAATTGCCGCGGCGTTCTGGTCCGAGCCGATTTCGGCTTCGAGCACCGAGAGTTGCGCGCGGATCAGCTCGATCTGATTCACCGCGTCCGCCACGTTGTTCATCTGGTCGGTGAGGGACGTCATGAATTTCGTCTGGATCTGGATGTCGCCTTCCGAGCCGTTCGAATGCGGGTCCTTGATCACCGTCAGCTTCTGCGTGTAGTCCTTGCCATCGACGGTCATCGTGACCGTATACGATCCGGGCGGCGCGAGGACGGAAATGCTCCCGCCCGGCGCCGGGCGAGTCCCGTCAGGACCCTCTGGAAACTCCGGCGCGTACTCGGGAGGCGTTCTCAGACGCATTTCGTGCGTGGGAGTGTAGCGCAGGTCCCAATACACGCGATTCACGCCCGCTTGTTTCGAGCCGTTGAAGGTCCGCACGGTGCGCCCTGAGGCGTCCAGAATCGCGAACTTCACATCCGACGCGGGAGCCGATTTGAGCCAGTAATTGATCCCCGCTCCATAAGGCGCATTGACGCCCGCGGTCGGATCATAAGTTGGGGCTTCCGGCTGGATCTTGGTGCGGAAGCGATAAGCGTCGCGCGGCGGGAACAGGTGCGCGGCCGATTCGGTCACCTGCGGCGTCATCTGCTCGAGCGGCGTCAGATCGTCGAGAACCCAGAAGCCGCGCCCATAGGTGGCAATCACCAGGTCATGAAAATGTTCCTGAACCACCAGCCAGTAGACCGGCGCGTGCGGCAGGTTCATTTGCAGCGGCTGCCAGTTCTCGCCGTCGTTAAAGGAAACATAAGCGCCGTTTTCCGTTCCCGCATAGAGCAAGCCCTTGCGAACCGTATCCTCGCGAACGCAATGCACGTAGCTCAACGTGCTGGGTGGAATTCCATCCGTAATCTTGGTCCACGTTTTGCCATAGTCGTTGGTCTTGTAGATAAACGGATCGCGATTGTTCACCTGGTGAAAATCGACGCTGATGTAAGCGGTTCCCGCGTCGAATCGGGACGCTTCGATATTGGAAACCGTGCCCCATTCCGGAAGGCCGGAAATATTGGGCGTCACGTTGGTCCAGCTCTTGCCCCCGTCGCGCGTGACCTGCACCAGTCCGTCGTTGGTTCCGGCCCAAATCACTCCCGTTTGTTTGGGCGATTCGGCGATGGCGAAGACCACGTCGACATATTCGACTCCAATATTGTCGCCGGTCAGCCCGCCTGAAAATCCCTGCTTCGATTTGTCGTTGCGCGTCAGATCCGGGCTGATCACTTTCCAGCTATTTCCGCCGTCCGTGGTCATGTGGACATACTGGCTGCCAACGTAAACCTTGTTGTGGTCGTGCGGGGAAATCGCCAGCGGAAATTCCCAGTTGAACCGGTACTTTACGTCCGCGGCCGTCGACCCGCTGGTCTGATCCGGCCACACTTCGACATTGCGGGCCTGCCCGTTGCGCTCGTCGAACACAGTCACAATTCCGCCCACGCTGCCGGAACCCGAAGCGCTCGACCAGGTGATGTTCGGATCCACGGGATCGGGCGTGGCGAATCCGCTTTCGCCGCCGGTGACCTGGTGCCAGACGCTGCGCGATATCGGGCTCGGTCCGCCGCGCCCGCCTCCGCCTCCGCCGAATCCGCCTGCCGAAAGGCTGTCGCTCGGCCCGCGATAGGACGAACCGTCCTGCTTGTTGCCGTAGACGAAATACGGGATCTGGTTATCCACGGTGACATGATAAATCTGCGCCACGGGGAGCTGGACGCGATTCCAGGTATGTCCGCGATTCACCGAAATGCTGATGCCGCTATCGTTGGCGACCATCATGCGATCCCCGTTGGTGGGATCGATCCACATGTCGTGGTTATCGCCTCCGGGAAGCTGCGGCAGCGGTGTCAGGGTTTTTCCGCCGTCGAGCGAATGCGAAAACACCGACGTCATAAAGTACATCTCGTTCTCGTTATCCGGCGAGACTGCGCATCGCGTGTAATAAGCGGCGCGGCCGGCGAGATCGCGATCGTAACTGACCACGCGCCAGTTGTCCCCGCCGTCATCCGAGCTCCACAGCTCTCCTTTCGATGTCGGTTTCCCATCGAAAGGCACGCCGTCCCCGGTTTCGATCAGCGCGTAGACCCGGCTCGAATTTTTCTTCGACATGGCCACGCCGATCTTACCGAGCGGCGAGTCAGGCAAGCCGTGACCGGTCAAATGACGCCACGTCAGCCCTCCGTCGGTCGATTTATACAACCCGCTTCCCGGTCCTCCGCTGGTGCGATTCCAGGTGTGCAGCTCGATCTGCCACATGCCCGCGAACAGAATGCGCGAATTGTTCGGATCCATCACGATATCCGAGCAACCCGTGTTCTCATCCACGTTCAAAACCTGCTGCCAGGTTCGCCCGCCGTCGCCGGTGCGATAGACGCCGCGCCCGGCTTGCGGCCCGTAGGCGTGTCCCAGCGCGCAGGCGAACACGACGTCGGAATGACGCGGATCGACGATCACTCGCCCGATTCGCCCGCTCTCTTCCAGCCCCATCCGACGCCATGAATGCCCCGCGTCGACCGACTTATAAATCCCGTTGCCGATGGAAATATGGCTGCGGATGAACGTCTCGCCCGTGCCCGCCCAGATGATATTTGAATCGCTCGGATCGATCGCGAGTGAACCCACCGAGGACACGTCCTCGTGATCGAAAATTGGTTCCCAGTGAACGCCCGCATCGGTGCTTTTGAAAATTCCACCGGAAGCGGCGCCGACATAATAAATGTTCGCATCGCCGGGAACGCTCGCCGCGGCGATGACGCGATTTCCCACGGGACCGATATAGCGCCAGTGGAGTTGGCCAAGTAGATCGGAGCCGACTTGAGCTGGAACCAGCGGCGTAATTGCGGCGAGCAGAGCGACACGAATCAATAAGCGCATTTTTTCTCCCTGATCGGTGGAACTATACCGTGATTCGAGGCCGATTACAACGGACCGGCCCGACGATGGTGACAGAGTCCACGCGGCGCTTCTTACAGATATCACGTCGAACGGCGTTCTCAAAACCGGTCCGATGTCGATCAGCGGGCCCTTTTGAGAAGCGCCGGAAGATTCAAGCGCCAGCCGATTTGCGCCAGCAGCTTGCTCACAGCCGCATCGAGCTGTGAATCCCGCCCCTGATCACTCTCGCCTATAGGCCGCGTCACGGCGAAATCCACCGGTCGCGGATTTCCCTCCAGGTTGCGGCCGTTTTGGTCCATGTTCCGTCCGCGCGGTACGCGGATGATGGAGCCGTCAAGCAAGGTGGTCGGAGCCGTGCCGATATCCCATCCCGCGGTCGGCTCGCCGACGATCTTGCCAAGGTGCAGCGCGCGGTAGCCCTCGGTGAAATTCTCTCCATCTGAAAGGGTGTGCTGATTCACCACCAGAATCGTCGGCAGGTCCAGCGCACGCTGCCCATTGGTGGTCCGCGCGGACCCTGGGTCGCCGCCCCGATCGGTGCTGAGCACGTAGGTTCGGCGCGACAGGACGTCCAAGGCCCACGAGTTCACAAAACCGCCGTTATTGTTGCGGACATCGAGCACGATTCCGTCTCTCTTGCGATTTTCGGCGTCCAGATCCATGTAAAGCTTGCTGAGCGACTCGGCGTACATGTCGCGCATATGAACGTAGCCCAGCCGCCCGTCGCTGACCCGCGAGACATAGGCGCGATTGTCATCCACCCACCTCTGATAAACCCACGCTTTCACCGAGGCCACCGGCTTCACATTGACGCGGCGCCCGCCGACGGTTAACACCACCTGTTTGCCGGCCTTACCCCGCAAGAGCTGATCGAGATTCACCCTGGCTCCGGTCAAAACTCCGTCCACGGCTTCCAGTTTTTCGCCCACGGAAATCCTGGCCGCGGCGGCGGGCGACCCGGGAAGCACTCCGGCGACCTTCATCGTCCCGTTGGATTCATACAGCGCGCGATCGAAGCTCACACCGAGCTCGGCGGTTTCCGGATCGTGTTTCTTCGCCGGCGCGTATACATCCAGGTGCGACGCGTTCAACTCGCCGAGCATCAGACGCAGCAGAGTGCGCAGCTCCTCGGCCGTGCGCGCGCCGCGGACCAGCGGCAAATACTCGCGATAGACGGCGTTCCAGTCGACCCCATTCATGCGGGCATCGAAGAACCAGTCGCGCTCGACGGACCACGCCTGGTTGAAAACGGCAATCTTCTCGCGCTCGAAATCGACGTCCAGCTTGGTCACCAGCGGAATTTCCCGCGGCTCGCCTCCGGAGAGTGCGACGGTGCGAAGGTTACCGCCGTCGAGGTAGTAGATCCGGCGGGAGTCGGCAGTGAACCGAACATCGAACTTGCGGCCCTTGGTGGATGTCAACTGCTTCCAGTCGCCCTTGGGCCAGCCTTTTTCGTCGAGCGGCATGACGTAGAGATTTCCGTGACCGACGGCGTATCCGACAAACACGAGCGATTTGGCGTCCGGACTGATGACCGGGCCGGTGGCTTCGAGGCCAATCGGCAGAAAGTGTGTTCTCTCGCGGATGTTTTCGAGCACCGGGTCAGCTGAATTCGGGCCGGCAACGATGGTTCGGGCGATGCTTTGCCGCTCGGTTCGCTGGCCGGACTGAAAAATGAGGAACCGTCCGTTCGCGCTCCATTGAAGCGACGCCGCCTGTCCGTTGGGCAGGAAACTCGCCTGGCGCGCCGCCCCGCCGGAAACGGAGACGATATACGCATTCTTCAACGCGGCCTCGGTGGCTAGGTACGCCAACCATTTTCCGTCGGGCGACCATGCCTGTCCGCCGATGCGCAGGTCCCCGGAGGCAAGCAAGCGCTCGCCGCGCCCCCCGGAGCCGACCACTCGCAGCTCGCGATAATCGCGCTCGAAGGCGACCAGCGAACCGTCCGGCGAAAAGTGCGGCTGCCGATCCGGCAGTGTATCGCTGGTCAACTGAACCTCCCTGCGTTGGGCGGGATTGTAGATGTACACGTGCGCCACCGTGCCGCGTTCCGCGATGTAGACGAGCCGGGAAGAATCCGGCGACCATTCCAGCTCGGATTCAGGTCCGGCAGTGTCGGTGATACGCTCCAGGTTCCCGCCGTCTTGCGCGGCGAGAAAGACGTCGCCGTGCGAGGTAAAAGCGACGCGTTTGCCGTCGGGCGAAAGCGCCATCTCATCTGCGCCGTTGTAGGTATAGTGTTGCACCTCCGGCCCTGCCGCCTGGCCCGACAGGGTGAAATGCAGCGGCGCCGCTGCGCCGCTTCGCGTGTCGAGCTTCCAGATCTGGAAATCGTGCTCGAAAACGATCTGTTTGCCGTCGTAGCCGATCGACGGCCACAACACGCGCCCGCGCTTAAAATTGGTGACCTGCCTTGCGCCGCCGCCCGAGGGGAGCGTCCAGAGATTCTGTGCTCCGCCGCGGTCCGACATGAAGTAAAGGCGCTTTCCGTCCGGGGTCCACATGGGCCACAGGTTGCGTGCGTCGAGCTCCACCAGCCGTTCGTATTTCGGCGCCGGGCCCGCCTCGGTGCGAAGCCAGATTTCCGATTGATCCAGGTGGCTGTCCCCTTTTCGCCACCACTGGCGGTCGGCATCGCCGCGGGCCACGAACGCGATTTTCGATCCGCCAGGCGCGGGCGCGGCCTGGAATTGGTTTAAAT
The DNA here is from genome assembly GCA_030044325.1 of Bryobacteraceae bacterium. GTDB lineage: Bacteria > Acidobacteriota > Terriglobia > Bryobacterales > Bryobacteraceae > Palsa-187. The sequence continues at coordinate 7,076 of JASHWA010000371.1, read as the reverse complement.
ACGTCTCGCCGATCACCGGCATCGGAGTGCCGCCGTGCGAGCCGACGCGATAGATGAAGTTCAGCGCATCGGTGTTGTGGCGTGTCGATGAAAAGTAGATCCACTGCCCATCGCGCGACCACCCGTCGAGCTGCTCGGCGACGTTATCGAAGGTCAGCCGCGTCAGCGTGTTGGTCGCGATCGTCAGTATATATATGTTGGCGGCGCCGGACCGGTCCGACAGAAACGCCAGCCGCGTGCCGTCGGGCGAGTAGATCGGCCGTGATTCGCTCGCGGCGTTCGAGACCAGAAGCTTCGCCTGGCCGCCGCTCGACGGCGCCACCCAGAGGTCTCCCCCGGAAGCGAACGCGATTTCGGCGCGGGCAGGACACAGCGCCGGCTGGGTGAAGTATCGGGCGATCGCCACGGTCGAACGAATTTCGGCCTTCCCGACAAGGCGGTCAGCCTGCGCGCACATCGCGGCGGCCACGGCGAGGCTCAACATCGTGATGCGGTTCATGGTGATTTTTCCTCTGATCTCCACGCGACGGCCGGGCCGAAAAGGTATCACGGTTGCCGTTGATTTGCGCGCTTACGGCGTGGCCACCGAACCCAAAACTGTCGGTCAATGGATTCGCTATCTGGTAATGGCCGCGATCGCGCTGTGCGGTATCGACATCTTTTAACGATTTTGACGCCTGGCGCCGGGTGCCAATCGAGGGAACCAACACGGAGGAGCGGCGAAGGGACGGGCAAACCTCGACATCTCTCGCATTACGCCACGAGGCAGCCGGCGAACTCCGCGTCGGCCAGCGCTTGGAGGGCGGCACCGAGCCGTTCGAGCATCGTCTCCAGCCGAGCCTGTGCCTCAGGCGCGATCTTAGCGATGCGCAGCAAGCGAGCCGCCTCGAAGTAAGCCCGCGACGCTTTGGTGTAGCTGTTCATCGCGGCGGCCCGCAGCCCCAGATCCAGCTCATGGGTGATCACATGAACCAGCTCGCTGTCGGTCTTGATGCGCAATTGATCGAACTTGCACACTTCATTCATAGGAACCCTCTTATCTTGGTACGTCCAGTTGCCGGCGGTCTTAAAATGAGTGACCGCTCTCGTGTATATGACGTTTGGCGACCTTCATCGGTTAGTACCGCGGGCCGCGAGTTTGGTTACGCGCAACAAGGGTTTCGCGCCGCTCATCGGGTTTCATTCCCGTCGCGGTCAGCACCTGGCCGCGCTCCGGCCCACGCAAAAAAAGGCACCTAACCGCGGGTGTTCCGGTCAGTCTAGAGAATGAATGGACCGGGTTAAAACCAGATGAATCGCCTGCTCTTCGCTTTCATGCTTCCGGCGTTCGCGCAGCCGCATCTTCAAAATGCGCATGTGGAAACGCGCGCGGTCACGCGAACACTCGACAGCGAGTTCCGCACGATCACGAATTCCCAGACCGGTCCGTCGTGGATCGTGTACGCGATGCCGCGCGTTCCCGCGCCGGGCGATCAGGAAGAATCGTGCCAAGCATGGCTTGAACCGGCGGAGAACAGGTCTATCGTGCCGTCGACCACGGTGCACCTTGAAGGCGCAAGCGCCTTCTACATTTTTCTCCGCGTCGAGAATCGGCAGGTGAATCGGATCCGCACGTTTTCGCCCGATTGCTCGATTGACGCGGGAAATTTACCGGTTTACTGGCTGACGGGCGTGAATCCGGGGCAAAGCGTCGCGCTCTTGGATTCGTTTACGGGTTCGGCTTCGCGGCGCGTTGCCGATGGGGCGATCGCCGCGATCGCGCTGACTCGAGATGCTTCCGCCGACATCGCGCTCGATCGGCTTTCCGGGCCATCGCAATCCGAGGAGACGCGCCGGCAAGCCGCATTCTGGATGGGTGTTGCGCGCGGGCGGCACGGCTACGAATCGCTTCTGAAAATTGTGCACGGCGACCCAAGCGATCGTGTTCGCGAACATGCCGTGTTCGCGCTTTCGCGCAGCCCGGAAAATGGCGCTGTTGGGGAGATCGCGCGAGTGGCGCGAGAAGATCGCAGCCCGCGCGTTCGCGGTCAGGCGCTGTTCTGGCTTGCGCGGCGGGCAGAGCGGCAAATTTCCGAAGAAGCGATCCGGCGGTCGATCGATCAGGATCCGGAAATCGAGGTGAAAAAGAAAGCCGTTTTCGCGCTCACGGAGTTGCACGACGGCGCCGGAATACCGGCTCTCATCGAGATCGCCCGCTCCAACCGGAATGCGGTTTTGCGGAAACAGGCAATGTTCTGGCTCGCCCGGTCGAAGGATCCTCGCGCGCTACAGTTCTTTGAGGAATTGCTGGGAAAGCCGTAGCGCTTATCTATTCCGCGCGGCGCACGTTTACTCCGCCGTTGGTGGTCTCGACGTGAACCGGCGGCCCTCCGGACCCGAGATCGGTCTCGATGTGATTGGTGAGATTCCCGTGGACCGTCATCGGAATCCCGATGTTCATCCGTCCGTTTACGGTGGAGCTCTCGAAATGCGCGGAGTAGTTCTGAGGCATGCTCACGTTCACGCCGCCGTTCACCGTTCGGGCATCCAGCTTCGCGCCGTCCCAGCGCGAACCGGCGAGTTCGATATTCAGCCCTCCATTCATCGTCTTGCCCTCCACGTCGCCAGCAACGCGCTTGAGATGCACGCCGCCGTTCACGGTGTAGAACTGGATCGTCCCACGCACGTCGCTGACCGAGATACCGCCGTTGTGGGCCTTGAGGTTCAAATCGGCCTGGCGCGGAACGAAGATCTCATAGCTCACAGCCCACGCGTGCCCGCTCGACTGATCCGGGCCGGTAGCCGACACCTGGCCCGCGGAGAGATTCAAGGCGATCTGCGAGACGGCTGCGCGCGCGGCCGCCGGATCATCGCCGGACGCCTCCACTTTCGCGCGCACCAGGACACTCGCATTGTCCCAGCTCTTCACCGAGACTCCGCCGTTGCGGCCGGCATCCACGGACAAGCGCCCCGCGAACGGAACCGCCTGCTCGCGCATTTCGCAATACGCCGGCCGGTTGCTGGAACTGCGGTCTTCACAACTGAGGGTCCGGTCCTGGGCGGCGGCCGGAAGTGCGGCTGCTGCGACGAGCGGGATCAGGACGATAAGCTTCATAAACACTCCTTTGCGTTGACGCCGTGGCGCCGGCTGAATTCCGTTGAATGCACGTGACTGGCGCTCACATGCAGGAAACATCGCTACACACGGATATTACCGGCCGACAGGGAATGCGTTACACGCAAAAGTGGACTGCGTTGTTTTCGAGTGTCCTGGATCAGAAATCCGCTTAATAATTCGGGTGGCCGCGGAGGGCCGAACTTGCGGAGCTAAAGCTCCGCGCGGAATGAATGCCGCCCTCCGAGGCGGCTACGGTTGCCTGAGGGTTAGCGCGGCGGCCCGGGCGAGAGTTGCATTCGCGGCGGCACTCTCGATTTCGCCTTGCGCTCCGAGAGCAGCCGGTTGAATTCGGCGTCGTCGAGATACACCATATCCAGCCACACCTGCACCATATCGTCGACGCTGCGCTCTCCGAAGCCCACCCACATATTCGGATCCGGATTGCGCCGGTTGGCCGAGGTATTGTCGTGCACCGCGATCATATGCAACACCGTCCCGGCCGGCAACAAGGGCGCGACATCGTCCGCGTAGACGTAATTAATGTGCCAGTTGAAATCGAAGTGGTCCACGGAACTCAGCAGCGTGGTGGTGTTATCCAGGTTGATCGACTCGAGGGTCATCGCCTTCCCACGCATGTGCATGTGCGGCTGAAAGGTGTCGATGCGCGCGTTCCTGGTCAAGCGGAAATACCCGTCGGTGCGCACGATCGAGTTCGGGGGCACTTCCAGCTCATCGTTGGGGAGATTGCGAATGGCGTAGGAGCGCACCTGATATTTCGGCGTCACGCCCAGGGGATAAAACTTGAACGCCATGGTAGTGTGGTTCAGCTGTTCGCTTCCCGACGCGTTGTAGTGCATATCGAAGCGAAGCTGCGTGCCTTTTTTCAACAGCCGGCCGGTGTTCTCCGAAAAAATATCGCCGTATTTGCCGACTGCGTATTCGGTCAACTGCACTCCCGATTCCGGCGTTCCGGGCGGCGCGTCCGGCTCGATCGCGTAGACCACGCAGTGATGCACGATGCGCCGGTTGCTGGGCTTGATCTCCATCGCTTTGATCCAGCGATCTTCGGTCAGAGTGACTTCCGCATATTGATCGATCCACCAGTCCGACCCCTTGGCGTACATCTTGAAATCGCCGGTGCTGACCAGAAGATCGGGCTTGCCGATGAACCACTCGTCCTCCGGCGCGAATTTGATCGCGGGAGGCAGATCGGCCGGGTTGCCCTGCGGCGCGCCGGAGTCTACCCATTTCACTACGGTCGCAATCTGATCGTCGGAGAGCGAAATATCATTCTTATACTGGCGAATGCCGGCGGTTTTGTCGAGATGCCACGGCGGCATTTCGCGCCGCGCGACCCGCTCGCGAATCGATCGCGCCCACGGCCGCACCTCCTGATAATTCATCAGCGACATCGGTGCGCTCGTCCCCGCATGATGACAGTTGTCGCAGCTCTTCTGAAAAATCGGCGCGATGTCCTTGCTGAACGTGGGCGCCGCCGCTCCGCCACTTCCGGCGTCGCCCGCAAAGACCACAGCTGATCCCAACACGACGGTCAACAAGCGCATACAAAACCTCCGGATTTCATTGCCTGGCTGCCTTGACGGTTACCTTCACTTCGGTATTGGTCCAGCAACAGTGATAGCCGAAATTCCCCGCCGATTCGCCGGAGCCGTCATCCACCACGACGTGCAAAACGTATTCACCCGGCTGGCTGAAGCTCACCTTCGTCGCGCCGCGTCCCGCAACCCGGGCCGGATCGCTCGAAGGCACGTCCTCGAGCTTCCCGGTGGCCGGATTGAAGACGACGTCGCCGGGACCACGATACTTCGCCCATTCAAACGTCATGCCCATCGGCTTGCCGCGCCGCTTTGGCCGGCCATCGTCGGCCGCCGACAGGTTCAACGTCAGCGCGGCCGGAAGCGTCACCGTAGTCTCGGTGAATTCGAGCGTCACCGCCGGCGGAAGGTTCGAATAGGGACTCTCGATGCTGGCGCCGCGCGTGGTATATTTCCGATCGATCATCCACACCGGGTTGAGCGTTCCTGAAACTTCCTGCTTCTGCCCATGTACATTCAGCGTCCAGGTCAACTTCTGATCGCCGAAATCTTTCGGTACCGTTACGCTGAAGACATCCTTGTGCCTTCGGTTGCCGAAATGCGTCGGTTGGCCCCGATCCGGATCTCCCGGTGAGAACTGATTGTCCGGGCCGATCGCAATATCCGGCTGTTCCTCGAAATTGCGGTTCAAATACCCGAACCACATGTTGAAGCTTCCGTCCGGATTCACCTCATACCCTTCGTACACGGGCGCGACGCCCTGGCCGCTCCAGTGCCGCACTTGCACAAGCTGCGCCTGACCGTGCTGACAGATCAGAGCACCAAGCAGCAGGATATAATCGTGGATTCGCACGCGCCCCAACGCTAAAGACTCTACAACTCGCGCGAGCGGCAGTCAAGCCGCGGGAGTGCGCGCACCCTCGCAGATCTTCGAGGAACGGGTACCATGATTCGAGGATGCATGCGTCTTTGACCTCGCGACGACAATTTCTCGCTTCCAGCGCAATTCTCACCTGCGCGCCCGCGTTCGCGCAAAAAACGCCGCAGCGCGCGGTGGTGATCATGTGCGACGGCTTCGGCGTCGAATATCTGGAACAAAGCCGGATGCCTGTGCTGGAGCGCTGGCGCAGAGAGGGGCTGTACCGCAAGGCGCAGTGCGTGATGCCGTCGGTGACCAACACCAACAACGCTTCGATCTGCTGCGGCGTCTGGCCGGACCGGCACGGCATCACCGGGAATTCTTATTTCAACGAGCGCAGCGGCGTGGAGGAGTACATGGAGACGGCGGACCTGGTTATGGCGCCGACTCTGTTCGACCGCGCCAGGAAACGCGGCGTGAAGTCGGCGCTGCTTTCGTCAAAAAAGAAGACCACCACGCTGCTCTCGTCGGGCACAGACCTGATTCTCGCGGCAGAGTCGCCGACTCCGGAATGGGTGGACCGGTTGGGACCAGCGCCGGATATCTACAGCCGCGAGATCAATTACTGGCTGATGAAGGCCGCCATCGATCTGCTCGCCAGGCACCGCGAGTTCGGCTGCCTGTACGTGCACACGACGGATTATCCGATGCATACCTGGCCGCCCGAGGCGCGCGAATCGCAGGAGCACCTTGCGCGGCTGGATGCCTTGCTGGGCGAAGCCGCGGCCGCGGCTCCCGATGCCGTGTTCCTGCTTACGGCGGATCATGGCATGAATCACAAGACGCGATGCTGGGATCTTGAGAGATCCTGCGCCGCGCGGGGCGCGCCGATCCGCATCGCCATTTCCGTCGATCGCGATAAATATCTGAAGCACCATCGCGGCTACGGAGGAATCGCGTGGGTGTACACGAATCGCGCCGGTGATATCGATCGCGTGGCGAAATCCATGGAGGCTCTCGAAGGCGTGGAGTCGGTGCTGACGCGCAGCGAGGCGGTGAAACGCTTTCACCTGATGGGGTCGCGAATCGGAGACCTGGTGGTGCTGGGTGATCGCGACACGGTGTTCGGCGAACTGGACGCGGAGCAGGAGGCGCTGCCGGCGGAGTACCGCGCGCATGGCTCGCTGCACGAGACCGGCGTGCCCATTGTGGTTTATAATTCCCACACGCGAATTCCTGAGAATTTCGACTACAACTGGGAGATCGCCCGATGGCTCTATTAAGGTTGCTGAAAAAAGGGGACAGACTACTCTGTCCCCGAACGCAAATCCTCGAAGCCGCGGATCGCGGCCGGCGTGGACAGAGCTGTCTGTCCCCTTTTTTCAGTGTCTTCCTTGCCATCTCGATTGCGGCGCTCGCGCAAACCGGCGCGACCAACGGCGAGTGGCGCACCTACGGCGGCGATCTGGGGCATACGCGGTATTCGCCGCTGGATCAGATCGGCGCCTCGAATTTCAACAAGCTCGAAGTGGCGTGGACGTTCAAGACGGACAATCTGGGTCCG
>JASHWA010000370.1 GCA_030044325.1 Bryobacteraceae bacterium | reverse complement strand
TTCGAATTCGCCAACGAGTTTTATCCGGATATCGACGATACGGGCCAGGTTTTATTGGCGCTGAGCCACGCGCGGGCGACCTCCGGGCATGATGCGTGCGTCAAGCGCGCGATCGAATGGCTGCTCGCGATGCAATCGAAGGACGGCGGATGGGCCGCTTTCGATGTCGATAACAACTGGCAGTTTTTAAGCTCGGTGCCCTTTGCAGACCATAACGCCATGCTGGATCCCACCTGTCCGGATATCACCGGGCGGGTGATGGAGGGCCTGATCGCTTGCGGCGTAAACCAGGACCATCCGGCGATCCGCCGCGGCGTCGCTTTTCTGAAGCGCGTGCAGGAAGCCGACGGGAGCTGGTACGGGCGGTGGGGCGTCGACTACATTTACGGATCGTTTCTCGCCCTGCGCGGATTGCAGGCCGCGGGCGAAAGCGATCGCGAGGCGTACATTCTGCGCGCGGGCGAGTGGTTGAGATCGATCCAGAACGCCGACGGCGGGTGGGGCGAAAGCTGCGAGAGCTACGATCGCAACACGTTCGTCGCGGCCACGAGCACGCCGTCGCAGACCGCGTGGGCAATTTTGGGATTGCTCGCCGGCGGCGACACCACCAGCAACAGTCTTCAGAAGGGCGTAGAGTACCTCATCGATACGCAGCGGGCCGACGGCGGATGGGACGAGGATTTATCCACCGGCACGGGCTTTCCGCGCGTATTTTATCTGAAGTATCACTATTATCGACATTCGTTTCCGGTGCTCGCGCTGTCCACGTACCTGAAAACGAAGAACGGAGCGAGCCGCAAATGAGGGTGCCGTTATCGCAGGTCGCCGATATGGCGGCCTATATCGCCAAAAATAAAATCCGGCCGAAGCCGGAATGGCAGAAAAATCTCGCGCAGGCGGACGATTCGAAAAATCCGTTCAAGATCGTCCACGCGCAGATTCCGTCGATTGGGGGCGAGCGAAAACCGCATCCCATGATCCACAAGCGGTTCCCGCTGGTGATGATGCTCGAGCCGCTGCACGCCTGCAATTTAACCTGCACCGGCTGCGGGAGAATTCGCGAATACGAATCGAGCATCCGCGAGCGGCTGTCGCTCGAACAGTGCCTGAAAGCGGTGGATGAATGCAACGCGCCGATGGTCTCGATCTGCGGAGGCGAGCCGCTGCTCTATCCCGAAATCGGGCCGCTGGTCAAGGCGATTCTCGATCGCGGCAAGTACATCCAGCTGTGCACCAACGGCATGTTCCTGCCGCGGAAATTGAAGGAATTCACGCCGCATCCGGGCTTGGTATTCAACGTTCATCTGGACGGAATGGAAAAGAATCACGATCTGGCGGTCGAGCGGCAGGGCGTGTTTAAGGATGCGATCGACGGGGTCAAGGCCGCCAAGGCCGCGGGATTCAAGGTTTTCTCGAACACCACGGTCTACAAGGAGACCGACATGCACGAGATCTGGCAGCTTTTCGAATATCTCGAGCAGTTCGGCGTGGACGGCCACTCGATTTCGCCTGCCTATGGATATTCGGCCGTAAATGATCGCGAAATTTTCCTGACGCGCGAAGATGTCTACGAGAAATTCAAGGACATCGACAAGTTCTCCAAGCGTTTTCCGCTGGCGTCGTCGCCGGTTTACATGGAATTCTTGAAAGGCCAGCGCGACCTGCCGTGCACCGCCTGGGGCATGCCGACCTATAACGTGAAGGGCTGGAAGGGTCCGTGCTATTTGATCACCGACGGCCACTACGGCACGTTTGAAGAATTGATGACCAAAGTTCCGTGGGAAAACTACGGAACCGGCAACGATCCGCGCTGCCAGGATTGCATGGTGCACTGCGGTTATGAGCCGTCGGCGGCGTACGGGATCAATTCCAAATTCAGCGATTCCTTCAAATCGCTGAGCTGGCTCCTGAGCTGAAACGAATGCGTTGGCCGTACCCTCGATGAAGCCCACGCTCGTTACGGGAGCTACGGGTTTTGTCGGTTGGCACGTTGCCCGGAAATTATTGGATCGCGGAGAGCGGGTTCGCGCGCTGGTTCGCGATCCGGCGCGGGTCCGGGAGTTGGAGGGGATGGAGGCGGTGCGCGGCGATTTGCGCGATGCGGATTCGCTGGCGCGGGCCGCGGAGGGATGCGGCGTGGTGTTCCACGTCGCCGCGGATTACAGATTATGGACTCGCGATTCCGGCGCGATGTTCCGCTCAAATGTGGAGGGTACGCGCAATCTTCTGGGAGCGGCGAAGGGAGCCGGGGTGGAGCGCGTGGTTTACACGAGCACGGTCGGCTGTATCGGAATTCCAGCCGGTGGTATCGGTGATGAAAATTCGGCGGTGTCGATCGAAGAGATGACCGGGCCCTACAAGCGGTCGAAGTTCATGGCCGAGCAGGCCGCGCTGGAGTTCGCGGCCGAGGGGATGGATGTGGTTGCGGTGAATCCGACGGCGCCGGTGGGCGATCACGATTTTAAACCGACGCCGACCGGAAAGATCATCGTGGATTTCGCGCGCGGCGCGATGCCGGGGTTTGTCGATACGGGATTGAACGTGGTGGATGTGCGCGATGTCGCCGAGGGGCATTTGCTCGCGCGCGAACGGGGAAAACGAGGGGAGCGCTATATTCTGGGATCGGAAAATCTGACGCTCGAACAGATCTTTTCGAGGCTGGCGCGAATTCTCGGCCGGCCGGCGCCGAAGCTGCGGGTGCCCTATGCCGTGGCGTATGCCTATGGCGCGGTTTCGACGGCTTGGGCGGGGATCACCGGAAAGGAGCCGCTCGCGCCGCTTGACGGAGTGCGGATGTCGAAAAAAAAGATGTGGGTGAGCCACGAAAAAGCCGCGCGGGAGCTGGGATTTTCGCCGGGCCCGGCGGAAAACGCCTTAACGCGTGCGGTCGAGTGGTTCCAAACAAATGGATACGTGGCTGCTGATCACCGCTGAAAGGCGGGAACTGGGTGGAATTTTGAAGCGAATCGGCGCTTTTTCGAAAATCAAGTGGCCCGCGGAGTTCGCCTGCGAAGCGCATCTCGCGGGCCGCCGGTGGATTTTCGTCGCCAATGGCCCGGGGCCCAGGGCCGTCGAAAAAGCGCTCGAAAACAGGATCGACGTGCAGGGAATCGTGAGTGCGGGATTTTGCGGCGCGCTCGATCCGGCGCTGCGCGTCGGCGATATCGTCGAGGACGGAATCGTGTGCTCGGATCGGGTCGCCGTCACGGCACAGGAGAAGGCGGATCTGCGCGCGAAAACGGGCGCGGCGGCGGTGGATATGGAATCCGCGGCAGTGGCGCAGAAAGCGCAACAATGGCGCGTCGAGTTCCGCTCGATGCGCGCGGTTTCCGACGCCGCCTCGGATGATTTGCCGCTCGATTTTAATCTGTACCGCGACGCGCGCGGCCGGTTTTCGCGCGGGCGCATCGCGATGGCCGCCGTTTCGAATCCGTTCCGCACCATTCCCGGCCTGTTGCGGTTTGAACGAAACTGCCGCGTTGCGGCGGAATCTTTAGGGGATTTTTTTGTCCACAGCCGATTGTAGTGTCATCGCCGAAACACCCGTCACGGCCACCATGCATGCCGCCGTTTACCGCGGCGCCAGCCTGGTCGAAGTCGAATCGATTCCCGTCCCCGAAATCGGGCGCGGCGAGATCCTGATTCGCGTGGAGACCTGCGGGATTTGCCATACCGATCTCAAGAAAATCGAGTATAACCTGCTCGCGCCGCCGCGCATCTATGGACATGAGACGGCAGGGGTGGTGGCCGCGGTGGGCGAAAACGTAACGCGTTATCGCGCGGGCGACCGCGTCCTCGTGTTCCATCACATTCCGTGCGGCCAATGTTTTTATTGCCGCCGTAAGCTGTATGCGCAATGCCCCGTGTATAAGAAGGTGGGCGTGACGGCGGGATTCGAGCCGGCCGGCGGCGGATTTTCGCAATATGTGCGCGTGATGGACTGGATCGTCGAGCGCGGAGTCGAAAAAATTCCGGACGGAGTGAGCTTCGACCAGGCATCCTTCGTCGAGCCGGTGAACACCTGCGTCAAGGGCGTGAAGCAGATCGATCCGCAGCCGGAAGACGTGGTCGTGATTTTGGGGCAGGGACCCATCGGGCTGATTTTCACCATGATCGTCGCGCGTACGGGCGCACGCATTGTCGCGACGGACGCGATGGAGGAGCGCCGTGCGCTGGCCCGCAGGTTCGGCGCCGCCGAAGCGTTCGGACCCCGTGACCAGCGCCTGGAGCAGACCGTGCGCGCGATGACGGACGGCCGCGGCGCGGACCTGGTCATCGTCGCGGCCTCGGCGAAGGGGATTGTCGAGCAGGCCGTGGCGTGCACGCGTCCCGGCGCGCGGATTCTGCTGTTCGCGCAGACCTCGCACCAGGAGCGCATCGAGGTATCCGGAGCCGACGTGTGCATGGGGGAGCGCACCCTGTGCGGCTCCTATAGCGCCAGCGTCGATTTGCAGAGGGAATCGGCGGAGCTGGTGTTTTCCGGCGCCCTGCCGGTGGAACAATTGATCTCCCACCGCTTTCCGCTCGACCGGATTCACCAAGGAATCCGGCTTGCGTTGCATCCTGCGGAAGGATCGTTGAAGATAATAGTAAAGCCCCAAGAGGTGAGCGAATTCAAGTGACATCGCAGATGACAGCCGCCGTTTTGTACGGCAAGGAGCACCTGCAAATCGAACGCGTGGACGTGCCGGCCATCGGCCCGGGCGACGTGCTGGTGCGCGTGCGCGCGGCGCTCACCTGCGGCACCGACGTCAAGGTTTTCCAGCGCGGCTATCACGCGCGCATGATCCAGCCGCCCGCGCTGTTCGGACACGAGCTCGCCGGCGATATCGTCGCGATGGGCGAAAACGTCCGCAACTTCCGGCCCAATTTCTACGTCGGCCAGCGCGTGGTCGCGGCCAATTCGGCGCCTTGCGGGGAATGCTATTTCTGCCGCCACGACCAGGAAAATCTGTGCGAGGACCTGCTGTTCAACAACGGCGCCTACGCCGAATACATCCGCATTCCGGAGCGCATCGTCCGAAAAAATCTGTACCAGGTTCCCGCGCACGTCACCTATCAGGACGCGGCGCTGATCGAGCCGCTCGCCTGCGTGCTGCGCGGCCTCGAGGAAAGCGGCCTGCGCGCGGGCGACACCATCGCGATCATCGGGCTGGGTCCCATCGGGATGATGTTCGTGCGCATCGCCAAAGCGGTTTACAAGGCGCGCGTGATTGCCATCGGAAGGCGCCAGACGCAGCTCGATCGCGCCCAGGCGCTGGGAGCCGATGAGGTGGTGGAGAATCGCGACGGCGCGGACGTGCTCGGTCCCGTGCGCGCGATGACCGGCGGGCACGGCGCCGACGTGGTGATCGAAGCGGTGGGGCTGCCGGAGGTGTGGCAGCTCGCGATTCGCCTCTTGCGCCGCGGAGGGGTGGTCAACTTTTTCGGCGGATGCCCCAGCGGAACCGAAATCAAGCTGGACACCAACCTGCTGCACTACTCCGAGCTGACCTGCAAGGCGAGCTTCCATCACACCCCTGAGCTGGTGCGCAAAGCGCTGGATGTGGTTTCGCGCGGATACGTCTCGGCCAAGGACATGGTGAATCGCGTGGAGCCGCTCGAGAACCTGCTCGCTGTGATGCAGCACCTGATGAGTCACAACGGGCACCTCAAGACCGCCATCATTCCTTGACCGTGTTTCTCGCGCCCGCCGATTTCGTCCACTCTCCGGAGCAGTTGAACAAATGCTGGGCGCTGGAGGAATCGCTCGCCTACACGCGCTGGCTGAGTACCCACCACTACGAAAATTTTCACGTCGTAAGTTTTTTGTTGCCCAAACGGCTGCACCAGGATTTTTATAATGTGTACGCGTTTTGCCGCTGGGCCGACGATTTGGGCGATGAGATCGGCCATCCCGCGGAGAGTTTGCGGCTGCTCGCGTGGTGGCGCGCGGAATTGCACAAGATGTACGCGGGCGAGGCGCGGCTGCCGGTATTTGTGGCGCTTCGCTCCACCGCTCAGCGCCACCAGCTCGCCATCGAGACTTTCGACGATCTGATCAAAGCCTTCGAGCAGGATCAGACGGTCACGCGTTATCGCAATTTCGACCAAGTTTTCGGCTATTGCCGCTACTCGGCCAACCCCGTGGGGCGGCTGGTGCTCGGGCTGTGCGGCTATCACGATCAGGACCGGTACCAATTATCCGACGCGACCTGCACGGCGCTTCAGCTGGCCAATTTCTGGCAGGACGTTACCGTGGATTGGGGAAAGGATCGCGTGTACCTGCCGCTCGACCTGCTCGAAAAGCACGGCAGCTCGGTGGAGGCGATCGCCCAGCGCCGTTTCGACAAGAATTTTCGCGGGGCGATGAAGGAAGCGGTGGAAGTCGCGCGCCGACTTTTCCTGAAGGGCCTGCCCTTGATCGATCGCGTGGACCGGCGCCTGGCGATCGATCTTGAATTATTCAGCCGCGGCGGGATGAAAGTGCTCGAAAAAATCGAGCGGCAGGATTACAATGTTTTTAGCCGCCGGCCCGCGATCTCGAAAATGGAGCGCGTGGGCCTGCTGTTCGCCGCCATCGGCCGGCGAGCCTTTTCGCGCGCAGCATGACCGTCGCCGATTCCTACGCGTGGGCGGAAAACGTCGCGCGCTCGCAGGCGAAAAATTTCTATTACTCGTTTCTTCTGCTTCCCGCGCCCAAACGCCGCGCCATGTGCGCGATTTACGCGTTCATGCGCTATTGCGACGACCTGAGCGACGGCGACGGCGTTTCCGATCGCGCGGCCGCCATCGGGCGCTGGCGCCTGGATCTGGAATCCGCGCTCGCGGGAAAAGCGCCGGACCATCCTTTGTGGCCGGCCTTCATCGACGCCGTCGCCGGCTACTCCATCCCGCATCAGTATTTCTTCGAAATGATCGAGGGCGTCACCTCCGATCTCCAGCCGCGCGCCGTCGAAACGTTCGATGAGCTGTACCGCTATTGCTATCACGTGGCGAGCGTCGTGGGGCTGACCATCATCCATATTTTCGGTTTTTCCGATGCCCGCGCTGTCCATCTCGCCGAAAAATGCGGCATTGCGTTCCAGCTCACCAACATTTTGCGTGACGTTCGCGAGGATTCTGAAAAGGGCCGCGTGTATTTACCCGCGGAAGACTTCCGGAAATTCGGAGTTTCCGCGAAGAACTTCGAGCCGGGCGAAGCTTTCCGGCGCATGCTCGCATTCGAAGCGCAGCGCGCGCGGAAGTACTATGAGCAATCGGCTCCGCTGGTCGAAATGATCGAGCCTGCCAGCCGCTCCTCGCTGCGCGCGCTCGTCGGAATCTATTCGCGCCTGCTCGATCGCATCGTGGCGTCCGATTATGACGTGCTCGCGCGGCGCATTCGCGTCCCCGGTTGGGAAAAGATCTGGATCCTCGCCCGAGCGAAGATCCCGCAACCACCATC